>JAUYSN010000417.1 GCA_030696235.1 Sulfuricella sp.
GCGTTCATCTGCGTTTATCAGCGGTTAACTGCTTTGTTAGGTTTATGGCTATTGTGGCACGGAAACAGGCTCTGCTCCATCCGGGTTGTCTTCTTTTTTCACCTTGCGGTTCGACCCGGCCACCATGTCGTAGACGAACAGGCGGCAATCCAGTGCGCCATTGTAGAGCGGTATGCGGCGCGACACGGAAAGCCGGATCAGTTTGGCCAGGCGCATGTCCGCGCTGAGGAAGCAGGCGCGCCAGCCGCCGAATTTCTGCTTGAGCAGGTCGCCGATCCTGGGATAGAGCTGCGCCATTTCTTCCTGTTCGCCGATGCGCACGGCGTAGGGCGGGTTGGTGACCAGCACGCCGGTCGGCGCGGGCGGCGTGACGTCGAGCAGGTTGATCTGCTTCAGGGTCACCACTTCCTCCAGCCCGGCGGCGGCCAAATTGGCACGCGCCGCCATCAGCACGGTGCTGGAAACGTCGCTGCCATAGATCGGCAATGGCGTTTTCGGCAGTTCTGCCGCGGTCGCTTCCTGGTAAATCGCATCCCATGTCGCAGGGTCGAAATTTTTCATGTGCTCGAAGGCGAACCAGCGTTCCGAACCGGGCGCGATGTTGAGCGCCATCTGGGCGGCCTCGATGAGGAAGGTGCCGCTGCCGCACATCGGGTCGAGCAGCGGCATCCCCGGCTGCCAGCCGGCGAGATGCAAAATCCCCGCCGCCAGGTTTTCGCGCAGCGGCGCTTCGCCCTGCTCCTTGCGGTAGCCGCGCTTGAACAGCGCCTCGCCCGATGTGTCGAGGTAAAGCGACACCCGGTCTGCGGTGAGAAAAGCGTATACCCGCATGTCCGGCGCGGCGGTGTCGATGCTCGGCCGTTCGCCGCCTGCGGTGCGGAACTTGTCGCAGATGGCGTCCTTGATTTTCAGGGTGACGAAATCCAGGCTGCGCAGGGGGCATTTGATCGCGCTGACCTTGACGCGGAAGGTCTGTTCGACATTGAAATAACTCGGCCAGGGCAGGGCCAGCGCGGCGCGGTAGATGTCCTCTTCGCTGCGGTAGGACTGTTCTGCCAGCCGCCACAGGACGCGGCTGGCGACCCGGCTCCACAGGTTGACGCGATAGCACAGCGCCAGGTCGCCGGTAAAGCCGACGCCACCGTCGGTGGGTGCTATGGCGGCTGCGCCGAGCCCTTCCAGCTCGGCTGCCAGTGGGGCTTCCAGGCCGCGCGGGCAGGGGGCGAAAAATTGTTGGGTAGAGGTCATAAGTTATTTCAGTAGTCTGCGCCGGGTCAGTACCAGCGCGATATAAAAGCCGACGCCGCCATAGGCGAGCAGCGCCAGAACATGAGCGAGCACTTGCTGCGGTGCTCCGCCCTGCACCAGCGGGCGGGCCAGCTCGATGGCATGGGTCAGAGGGAGCCAGGCGGAGATGGTCTGCAGCCAGGGCGGCAGCTGGTCGACCGGGTAGAACACGCCGCACAGCAATACCATCGGGGTGATCACCAGTGTGAAGTAATACATGAAAAAATCATAGTTGGGCGAAAGCGCGTTCATCACCAGCCCCATGCCGGAAAAGCAGAAACCGATCAGGATGATCAGCGGGATCAGCCACAGGGTCTGACCGAAACCCGCCAGGCCCAGCGCCCAGACGATGACCAGGATTGCGAGGCCGGAGAGCAGGCTCTTGCTGGTGGCCCAGAGCAGTTCGGCGAGCAGCACGTCGTCCAGGGTCAGCGGTGCATTTAGGATGGCCTCCCAGGTTTTCTGCACGTGCATGCGCGAGAAACCCGAGTAGAGCACCTCGAAAGTGGCGCTGTTCATGGTGCTGTAGCACACTGTGCCGGCGGCGAGGAAGGTCAGGTAGGGCACACCACCCACTTCGGGCAGCAGGCCGCCCAGGCCGTAGCCCAAGCCCAGCATGTAAAACGCCGGGTCGGCCAGATTGCCGAGGATGGAGGGTATGGCGAGCTTGCGCCATACCAGGAAGTTGCGCCGCCATACCGGGATGAAGCGCAGGCTCAGGGTGGGCAGGCGGAAATAACTACGCGTGAACATAATGGAGAATATTACTGCCATTTCTTACCGCAAAGGACGCAAAGGTTCGCAAGGTAATTCGGCTTTCCCTTTGCGTTCCTTCGCGTCCTTTGCGGTTAAAGGATTTAAGAATTATCAATCGCGCAAGTCGCGCCCGGTCAGCTTGAGGAATACATCTTCCAGGCTGGCCGGGCGGTTCAGGTAGCGCAGGTCGGTCCGGTTGCACAATTGCTGCACCAGCGCCTCGCTGTTGCGGGTGTAGCAGAACACGGTTTCGCCGACCTTTTCGACCCGCTCGCAATAAGTGCTGCCGTGCGCCGCCGTCCAGCCGGCCACTCCTTCACCATAGACTTCCACCACCTGGGGCTCAATGTGGTTTCCGATCAATTCGTGCGGGCTGCCTGTGGCAATGATTTTGCCATGATCCATGATCGCGAGCCGGTCGCACAGGCGCTCTGCTTCTTCCATGAAATGGGTGGTGAGCAGGATGGTCTTGCCCTGGTTGAGCAGCCGTCGCAGGCCCTGCCACATCATGTGCCGCGCCTGGGGGTCGAGGCCGGTGGTCGGTTCGTCCAGAAAGATCAGGTCGGGGTCGTTGACCAGTGCCCGCGCCAGGGTAAGCCGCCGCTTCATGCCGCCGGAGAGCGCGTCGATGCGTGCGTCGGCGCGGTGTTCGAGGCCGGCAAATTCGAGCAGGGCCGGGATGCGCACGGCGGTCTCCGCATCCTTCAGGCCGAAATAGCGGCCATAGGCCAGCAGGTTTTCGCGCACCGTGAAGTCGGGATCGAGGTTGTCCATCTGCGGCACCACCCCCACCCGCATCCTCGCCTCGCGCGCCTTGCCGGGAACCGGCAGGCCGAGCATGGAAATCGTGCCGCCATCCGGCGCAGTCAGCCCCAGCGCCAGACGCAGGGTGGTGGTCTTGCCGGCCCCGTTCGGCCCGAGCAGGCCGAAGCATTCGCCCTTCTTCACGGCGAGGTCGATCCCGGCCACCACTTCGAGCGGGCCGTAGGACTTGCGCAGGTTCTGGATGTTCAGCAGCGGCATGTGTCAGTTACTATCCTCGCGAGCAGGTTAAGCTGGCCATGAAAGAAATGCCCCGCGCCCGGCACCACGGTCAGCGGCAGATTCTGCGGTCGCGCCCAGTCGAGCACGTCGGCCAGCGGCACGACTTCGTCCTGTTCGCCGTGGATCACCAGGGTTCCGGCCGGCACCGCGCCAACCTTGAAATGATTCACTGCCGGGGCGACCAGCACCAACTGCCGCGCTTCAACCCGTTCCAGCACACGGGTCTGGACGTAGCCGCCGAAGGAAAAGCCGGCCAGCGTTACGGGCAGATTGCCCAACTCACGCCGGGCGTGACCGGCCAGCGCCAGCATGTCCTCGGTTTCGCCGATGCCCTGATCGAACTCCCCCGCGCTTTGCCCGACGCCACGGAAGTTGAGGCGAAATGCAGCCAGCCCGAGGCGGCTGAAAGTCTTCGCCAGGGTGGTCACCACCTTGTTGTCCATGGTGCCGCCATAAAGTGGATGGGGATGAGCGACCAAGGCGATGCCGCGGCATTCGCCGCTGGGCATGGCTGCCGCCGCTTCCAGCCTGCCAGCCGGTCCGTCGATGAAAAAGTGCTGCGAGGTCACAGATGGAAGATGCGTGAGTTGCCAGAATGTGGCCAATTATACGGGGCGGTGCGTTGCTTAGCGAGCGGGTCAGAGGGTTGAATGGGGTATCATTCGTTGTATTGCGCATTAACAATATATCATCAGGTAATCAGGTGAGCTTCTTGCAAAACTATTTTTGAAATGAAGCGCAACGACATCTGAGGCACGAATTTCGGCATCAAAGTAGCCACACCTCCCCTTGTTTACGGCAATCTCTCAAATCTGCCGCATTTTTCCGCCATTGAAGGCGAGCGACTCCCCCGGCCAAGC
>JAUYSN010000420.1 GCA_030696235.1 Sulfuricella sp.
GTTAACAAGGCCGAGGGCATGCGGCGCGATGTGGTTGCCGCCGAGTTTTATGAACTCGGTCTGGGTGACCCGCTGGTGATCTCGGGTGCGCATGGCGAAGGCGTGCATGACTTGGTGGATCTGGCGCTGGAGAGCTTCCCGCTGGATGAAGTTGAAGAGGAGGAGGTCGATCATCCCAAGATCGCCATCGTCGGGCGTCCCAACGTGGGCAAGTCCACCTTGGTCAACAGCCTGCTCGGTGAGGAACGGGTTATTGCCTTCGACCAGCCGGGAACGACGCGCGACAGTATCTACATCGATTTTGAGCGCGACAGCAAGCATTACACGCTGATCGATACCGCCGGCATCCGCAAGCGCGGCAAGGTGTTCGAGGCGATCGAGAAGTTTTCCGTGGTGAAAACCCTGCAGGCGGTGGAAGATGCCAACGTGGTGGTGCTGGTGCTGGATGCCCGTCAGGACGTATCCGAGCAGGATGCCCACATCGCCGGCTTCATTCTGGAAAGCGGCCGCGCCCTGGTGGTGGCGGTGAACAAATGGGACGACCTTTCCGCCGACCGCCGGGAAGTGGTCAAGAACGACATCGCACGCAAGCTGCAGTTTCTGGACTTCGCCAAGTTCCATTATATTTCTGCCTTGCAGGGCAGCGGCGTAGGCGGCCTGTTCAAGTCCATCGACGGTGCCTATGAGTCGGCCATGATCAAGATGCCAACGCCCAGGTTGACCCGCATCCTCCTCGAAGCCACTACCCAGCATCAGCCGCCCAAGTCCGGCCCGTTCCGTCCCAAGCTGCGCTACGCTCATCAGGGCGGATCCAATCCGCCGCTGGTGATTATTCACGGTACCTCGCTGGCGAGCCTGTCGGCCAGCTACAAGCGCTATCTGGAAAGCACCTTCCGCAAGGCGTTCGAGCTGACGGGCACGCCGCTCAGGGTGCAGTTCAAGCAGGGGCATAACCCCTTCGCCGACAGGGTGCCTGCACCCAAGACCGAAGCCGATGAAAAGCGCGCCCACCGCCAGCGCCGGCGCGGTCGGAAGCTGTACGGCTAATAGGGTGATGGGGGATGGGTGATGTGGGATGCGGAAAGTCAAAACCGCTCCAACCTCGCATACGATTCCGCACGAGCCGGTTTCATGGCTCGTAGCGGATCGGAGTCCTTTAGGGCTTTTTCGCCTCACCCATCACTCATTACCCATTACGGCACCTAAAACTGGAACCAGCATGACGCAATCCGGCCCCCGCGAAATCACCACGCCTTTCCGCCCCATCCCTCTGGAAGTGCCGGAGGGGATGAAGCACAACGAGTTTTTCAACAGCACCGAAAATCTCAACGATCTGATGCACAACAACGGATTGTTGATGAACGAGGAAAATCTGTTGCTGTATCGCAAGGCCTTGGGGCACAGCAACGAGTTCGATACCTCGATCATCTACAACACCTCGCAATGCATCCTCAATCCGCTGGGGCGGCCGGTGCGCCGCACCCAGGTGCCGGACAACGTGAAGCATGTGTGGAACCGGATGAATCAGATCATCATCGACTACATGCTGGAGCAATACCCCGATCCGGATGAGGCGTTGATTCTGGCGGGCGAGGCGAGTCTGGATGCTACCTGGCCGCTGACCTCGCCAGGAGTGCCGAGTATCCGCATGTTGCACAATCACTTCATTGTTTTTCCCAAGGA
>JAUYSN010000423.1 GCA_030696235.1 Sulfuricella sp.
AAACTCACAGCCGCACCTCTCTGTGATCTCTGTGCACTCTGTGGCTAATGACTTTTCTTTCATAAATGCGCCCAATCGTCGTCGCGGCCGGTAATCTTGCGCGCGGTTTCCAGCGCGCCGTCGAGATCGAAAGCCGGCTCGAAGGCAAGCGCCTTCAGTTTGCGCTCGTAGACGTCGGGGAACTTTTCCAGTGTATCCAGCACCGGGTTGGCGGCGCTGCTGCCCAGCCCGCAATGGCTCATGGTTTTGAGAATATGGCCGAGGCTTTTCATCTCATCCAGATCGGAGGCGGTGCCGTGCCCGCTCGCGATCTTGTCCATGATCTTCTTCTGCAGCTCGGTGCCGACCCGGCACGGCGTGCAGAATCCGCAGCTCTCGTGGGCGAAGAAGTGCACGAAATTCCGCGCGGTTTGAAACAGGTCGCGCTTGCGCTGAAACACCATGAAAGCGCCCGCCGTGGGCAGGTCCTCGAAGGCGATTCTGCGGTCGAATTCCTTCCATGAAATCGTTGTGCCGGAAGGCCCGCTTACCTGGACCGCATAAGGATCCTTGGCGCCGCAATCGGCAAGTATCTGGCTCACCGTGACGCCGAACGGGTATTCGTAGATGCCGGGGCTCGCGCAATCACCTGAAATCGAAAGCAGCTTGGTGCCGGTCGACTGCGACGTACCCATCGCAGCGAACCAGGTGCCGCCTTTTTCCGCGATTTTCGCCGCACAGGCGAAGGTTTCGACGTTGTCCACCACGGTCGGCCGGCCGAGATAGCCATGCGTCACCGGGAACGGCGGGCGGTTGCGCGGGCGGCCGCGCTTGCCTTCGAGCGATTCGATCAGGGCGGATTCCTCGCCGCAGATGTAGGCGCCGGCGCCAAGATGGATTTCGATATCGAAGCTGAAGTCCGCCTGGTCGAGTATGTTGTCGCCCAGCAGACCGGCCTCGCGACGTTTTTGCAGCACTTTCTCAAGCTGTGCCAACAGATAGCGATACTCGCCGCGCAGGTATAGAAAACCCTTGCTTGCCCCGACCACCCGCGCACCGACAGTCATGCCCTCGAACACCAGATCGGCGTAGCTGTTGAGCAGCACACGGTCCTTGAAAGTGCCCGGTTCGCCCTCGTCGGCATTGCAGACGATAAAGCGCTCGGGATTTCCGCCGATGTCGCAGATCACGCTGCCTTCCTCCTCGGCGATGGCGGCATGGCAGAACGACCATTTCGACGCGGTCTTGAAGCCTGCGCCGCCGCGGCCGCGCAGGTTGGATTTGTCCATCTCTGCCAGGGTTTCCTTCGCGCCGCGCGCCAGCATGGTCCCGATCGCAGCACCCGGCGCCAGCGGCTCACCGAGCAGCACATCGCTACGACGGATATTGTCTGCCACCTCAAACAGCATCGGCGGCCATTCGGCCACCGGCTTGCGGGCACGGATCAGCTCGCAGATCAGATCGAGCCGGCTCTGGTCCAGGTTGGTCAGCGGCCAGCCGTTGACCAGCGCCGCCGGCCCCTGGTCGCACAGGCCGGTGCAGGAGGTGCTGTCGACGCTCACCAGGCCGTCTTCCGACACCTTGCCCGGCTCGACCCAGAGCCTGTTGCACAGGTACTGCATCAGCTCGTCCTTGCCGAGCATCTGGTCGGTGATATTGTCGCTGAACAGCATCCGGTATTCGCCGACTGGCTGGGTGGAAAGGAAGGAATAAAAACCGGCCACGCCTTCCACGTTCACCCGCGGTACATCGAAATGGGCGGCGATGTGGTCGATGGCCTCGGAAGGAATGCAATGACAGGCATCCTGCACTTCGAGCAAAACCTGCAGAAGGCGAGAAGCATCGCTGCCGTTCCGCTCAAGGATAGGCGTCAATAGCCGGGAAATCTCAGAGAACTCGAACTGCTGCATACGGACGATTTCCTCCCTATTTCTGAACTATAGCCAACTAATCGCGCCCAGAATGCCAGATCGAAAGAATCAGCCAGACGCTGTTGAAGAATGCCACCATGAAGCCGAGCAGGCCGAACAGCGGCAAGCCGAACAGAGTGGGGCCGCCTTCCACCGTCATCACGATTGAAGAACCGATCACCAGCGAGCCGGTAAGAATTCCCAGCGTGAGGCGGTTGACGCTGTGGTCGAGCTGGTGGGAAAAACGTTCCAGGCGCTTGAGGTCGAGATCGATCTTGAACTTTCCGCGCCGCGCCTCCTTGATCAGGCGAGCAACCTCGCGCGGCAGACTGGTGACGATGGAAAGAACATCATGAAAATTGCGCTTGCCGCGCTTGAACAGTGCGTCCGGCATGTAGCGCTCGGTGATCACCCGCCGCACGAATGGCGTGATATGCGCCACCATGTCGAAATCCGGGTCGAGCTGACGGCCCAGGCCTTCCAGGGTAATCAGCGCCTTGAACAGCATGGCGAGGTCGGCGGGCATTACCAGGTAGTGGTCGCGCATGATCACGGTCAGCTCGCCCAGCAGCTTGCCGAGGCGCAGATCCCGCAACGGCACGTTGGCGTAATTGAAGACGAATTCGTTGACGTCCGCGGCCAGTTTCGATTCGTCCACTGTCGCGTCGCCAGTCCATTCCAGCAGCACGTCGAGCATCGCTTCATCGTCCTTGCCGGCCAGGGCGGCGAGCAGGTTGACAATCTGGTTGCGGCGCGCCTCCATCAACCGGCCCACCATGCCGAAATCGATCATGGCGATACGGTTGCCGGGCAGGTAGAACACGTTGCCGGGATGCGGATCGGCATGATAAAAGCCATCGATCATGATCATCTTGAGCACCGCATCGGCTCCATGCGCAGCAAGCAGCTTGCGGTCCAATCCGGCGGCTTCGACCGCCGCCAGATTGTTGCCGGGTATGCCGTCCACCCACTGCTGCACGTTCATGACTTCGCTGGTCCACTCCCAGTACACCCTGGGGATCACGATAGCATCGGAGCCGGCGAAATTCTCGGCGAATCGGTCGATGTTGCGCGCCTCGGCCGCGAGATCCAGTTCGCGCCGAATGGAGCGGGAGAATTGCATGACAATCTGGATCGGCTGATAGCGACGCATTTCAGGCATTTCGAACTCGATCAGACGCGCG
>JAUYSN010000433.1 GCA_030696235.1 Sulfuricella sp.
CAACCTATTTGAAGGGAAGGGTGGCACAAAGATAGTCGTCGATGGCATGGAGCTTTGGGATAACGGCGAGCCTCCCCGCAAGTTCAAGGTGCTCGGCATCATTGATGATGAGCGCCCAAGAGGGCTCATCCCCATGACACAACTTCGGAGTGATATGGTAGGAAAGGCCCGTGCAGCAGGCGGCGATGCCATTATTCAACTTGGTAGCCAATCTCAAATTGCTGGCTACTACACCAACGGTTCCGCATCCGCATATGGCTATGGCAATTCTGCTACCGCCTATGGTTCATCTACCACCATACCTGTTCGTCGCAATGTAGCAAAATTCGCGGTTATCAAATATGTCGAATAGCAGCGCGGTAGGGCGCAATCGTTATTGCGCCGAATGAAATGGGGTTCGCAGGGATGGGCGACTTGTCGCCCAACTCGCAAAACATCCGGTGCAATGCGCTTCGCTTATTGGCACCCTACATTACGCCTTAAGCGAGTTTAGAATTTCTCGTGCCGGATCAACAGCCCGCTTAAGCCGATTAAGCCGATGCTTTGGCGACGGTCTCGGCAAAAATATCCAGAATCGGCTGAATCTGCTCGCGCTTGAGCTTGAGCGCCGCCTGATTGACCACCAACCGCGAGCTGATCTGCATGATTTCTTCCACCGCCACCAGGTGGTTGGCCTTGAGCGTGCCGCCGCTGCTCACCAAATCGACAATGGCGTCGGCCAATCCGACCAGCGGCGCAAGTTCCATCGAGCCATAAAGCTTGATTAGATCGACGTGCACACCCTTCTTGGCGAAATGCTCGCGTGCTGTTTGCAGGTATTTGGTGGCGACGCGCAAGCGCGCGCCCTGACGCACCGCGTTTTCATAATCGAAGCCTTCCGGCACCGCCACCATCATGCGACAGCGCGCGATTTGCAGGTCCAGCGGCTGGTACAGACCGTCGCCGCCGTGCTCGTTGAGCACATCCTTGCCGGCAATGCCCATGTCGGCCGCGCCGTATTGCACGTAGGTCGGCACGTCGGAGGCGCGCACCACGATCAGGCGCACCTCGGGCCGGTTGGTGGACAGGATCAGCTTGCGCGAGGTTTCCGGGTCGTCGAGCGGAATAATCCCCGCCGCTTTCAGCAGCGGCGCGGTTTCCTCGAAAATACGGCCCTTGGAAAGGGCGATGGTGATGCCGGAGTTCAATTCAAATTCCTTAAAAAAGCATTAACCGCTAAGGACGCAAAGGCCCGCAAAGGAAAACCAAGTACAACATCCTGGCAAAAACATTCGCATTTTCCCTCGGCCATACAAAGATTTTGATTTACCTTGCGCACCTTTGCGTCCTTAGCGGTGAAAATCAATGCACCCGCTTGATCCGCGCCCCGAGCTGAGACAGCTTCTCCTCGATGCACTCGTAGCCGCGGTCGATGTGATAAATCCGCTCCACGCTGGTTTCGCCCTGGGCGATCAGGCCGGCCACGACCAGGCTCGCCGAGGCGCGCAGGTCGGTCGCCATTACCGTGGCGCCGCTTAAAGTGGCCACACCCCGCACCACGGCGGTATTGCCCTCGGTTTCGATGTTCGCTCCCAGGCGCTGGAGTTCCTGCACGTGCATGAACCGGTTTTCGAAAATGGTTTCGGTGACGGTGGCCGCGCCATTCGCCACGGCATTCAGCGCCATGAACTGCGCCTGCATGTCGGTGGGGAAAGCCGGATAGGGGGCGGTGCGCACGTTTACGGACTTGAGCGGCCCGGCCATTTCCAGACTGATGGTGTCCGCACTGCATTCGATGCGGGCGCCGGCCTCGCGCAGCTTTTCCAGCACGGCATCGAGGATGTCGGGACGCACATCCTTGAGCAGCACTCTGCCGCCGGTGGCAGCTGCTGCCACCAGAAAAGTCCCGGCTTCTATCCGGTCCGGCATGACCCGGTAGTCGGCACCATGCAGACGATCCACGCCATGGACGGTGATCACGTCGCTGCCGGCATTCTCGATTTTTGCGCCCATGGCGATCAGGCAGTTTGCCAGATCCACCACCTCAGGCTCGCGCGCGGCATTTTCCAGCACCGTCGTGCCTTCAGCCAGAGTCGCCGCCATCATCAGGTTTTCCGTGCCGGTGACGGTGACGGTATCCATGAAAATCCGCACGCCCTTGAGACGCTCCGCACGCGCCAGGATGTAGCCGTGCTCGATCTCGATTTCCGCGCCCATCGCCTGCAGGCCCTTGATGTGCAAATCCACCGGACGCGATCCGATAGCGCAACCGCCCGGCAGGGATACCCGGGCCTGGCCGCAGCGGGCCAGCATCGGGCCCAGCACCAGAATCGAGGCGCGCATGGTTTTCACCAGTTCGTAGGGAGCCTCCAGATTGTGCAGCTTGCGCGCGGCGATCTCCACCTCCATGCGGTCGTTGACCGACACTTCCGCCCCCATCTGGTTGAGCAGTTCGAGCATGGTCGTAACATCGCGCAAATGGGGCACGTTGCCGATGTGGAGCGGCTCTTCCGTCAGCAATGCGGCGCAGAGAATCGGCAGGGCCGCGTTTTTGGCTCCGGAAATACGAATTTCCCCGGACAGGGGAATCCCGCCCTGAATGACCAGCTTATCCATGAATTAGTCTCTTAGTCAGTCACAAGAATTTGGGGTTGAAATGAGCCATATGGTGATGGGTGATGAGGAATGGGTGATGAAAACCTTTCGACCATCTCTCATCCCCCATTACCCATCACTCCATTTTGCTTCCGGCTCATCCGGCTTAGGCCTTAGCGCTTTCCACCAGCTTCTGCATCTCGCCCTTCTCGTAGAGGTCTTTCATGATGTCGGATCCGCCGATCAATTCCCCTTTGATATAAAGCTGGGGAAAAGTCGGCCAATTGGCGTAATACTTCAGGTTTTCATAGACTTCCGCGTCTGCCAGCACATTTACCGCAACATAATCGGTCACACCGCACGCCTTCAGAACCTGGGCAGCCAGGCCGGAAAAACCACACTGCGGGAACTGCGGGGTGCCTTTCATGTAAAGCACGATCGGGTTCTCGGTGACGGTTTGCCTGATTTTGTTCAATGCGTTCTGATCCATATCCACTCCAATAAATATCAAATTTGCTTCGCCCACTGCTCGGGGGTAAAGGTTTTCATCGATAAAGCATGAACTTCTTCATGCATCCTGTCGCCCAGCGCCCGATAGACAAGTTGGTGCTGCTGCACCATCCCCTTGCCCTCAAAAGCCGGACTGACGATCACCGCCTCAAAGTGACGGCCATCGCCTTGTACCTCTATATGGGTACACTCCAGGCCTTGTTCAATATAAGATTTAACGTCTTCCGGTGTAACCATGTCAGTTCCTTAACTTGTAACCGCTCTTTAATAAAACCAAAGTCGCCAATGATAATGCCAAAAAGCAGGTGCCGACAATCAATAACCCCAACTCCGGAGAAACATCCGAGACGCCGAAGAAGCCATAACGGAACCCGTCAATCAGATAAAAAAACGGGTTGTAGCGCGACAGCGCCTGCCAGAAAGGCGGCAGGGAGTGGATCGAGTAGAACACGCCGGACAGGAAAGTCAGCGGCATGATGATGAAATTTTGCACCGCCGCCATCTGATCGTAACTGCCCGCCCACAGCGCCGTAATGATGCCTGCCGCCCCCAGCATGGCACATCCCGCCAGTGCGAATGCCATCATCCACAGGGGATGGGCCAGTGCGACCGGCGTGAACCACAACCCGGCCAGCCCCACCCCGAGGCCAACCACCAGACCGCGCACGATGGCAGCCGCCACATAGGCGGTAAAAAATTCCCAGTAGGCCAGCGGCGGCAGCAACAGAAACACGATGTTGCCCGACATTTTCGACTGGATCAGGCTGGAAGAGCTGTTGGCGAAAGCGTTCTGCAGCATGGACATCATCACCAGCCCCGGAATCAGGAAGGCGGTATAGCCGACACCCGGATAAACCTGCACATGCGCTTCCAGTACATGGGAAAAAATCAGCAGATAGAGCAGTGTCGTCACCAGCGGCGACAGAATGGTCTGCAGGCCGACCTTCCAGAAACGCAGCAGCTCCTTGTAAAGCAGCGTCCACAGGCCGGTCATCTCGCTGCTTCCTTGCCAGACCTGCCCATGATCTGCAAAAACACATCTTCCAGGTCCGGTTTCGACACCTCCAACTCCTCCACCGCCACCTTTGCCTCGCGCAGGGTTGCCAGCACTTTTTCCAGCCCGCTGTAGTCCTTCAGCACCAGGCGAAAGCACCCGGCTTCCTCGGCGACGAGCAGCGGCCGCAACACGTCGGGCAGCCGGTTGGGATTGAGCCTTAGCCGAACCTGGGTAGCCGCATGGGCGCTGAGCAGGTTATGCGTGGTGTCGAGCGCGATGACCTGCCCCTGCTTCAGCATGGCGATACGACTGCACAGGGTTTCCGCCTCTTCCAGATAGTGGGTGGTGAGCACAATGGTGTGGCCGTCGCGGTTCAGACGCCGGATAAACTCCCACAAATTCTGGCGCAGTTCCACGTCCACCCCGGCGGTCGGCTCGTCGAGCACGATCACCGGCGGCTTGTGCACCAGCGCCTGAGCCACCAGCACGCGCCGTTTCATGCCGCCCGACAACAAACGGGTGTAGGTGTCGGCCTTGTCCGTCAGGCCCAGGTTGTGGAGCAGCTCATCGATCCAGGCGTCGTTCTTGCGCAGGCCGAAATAGCCGGACTGAAAGCGCAGCATTTCCCTCACGGTAAAAAAGGCGTCGTAGACCAGCTCCTGCGGCACCACGCCAAGGACGCGCCGCGCATTACGGTAGTCGGCCACCACGTCGTGGCCCATCACCCTGCTGCAGCCTTGCGTAGCCCGGGAAAGTCCGGCCAGGATGTTGATCAGGGTGGTTTTTCCGGCGCCGTTGGGGCCGAGCAAGGCGAAAAACTCGCCCTGCTCCACCGTCAGATCCACGCCACGCAAGGCATGTAGATTGCCGAAGCGCTTGTGCACTTCGCGAATTTCGATCGCAGGGGTCACGGTTGGATGAGGCGGGTCAGCCGGCTTCGGCCGGCTGGATCAGGTCAAGCACGCCGTAGAGGGTCGCCAGGCTTTTCAGATTATCGGGAAGGTTGGTGAAGCGGAGTTTGCGTTGATTGCGCTGGGCCTCGCGCAACCACTCCAGCACCAGGCTGACTGCGGAGGAGTCCACTTCCTCCAGTTGAGACAGATCCACCACCAGGCCATCGCGGACAAACAGCTTCAAGCCCTCCGTCAACAGGGCGTTGGCGTTGGCCATGGTAATCCGGCCCTGGATCCGGTAATTGTCGCCGTCCTGTACGATCATGTCCACGCCGTATCCGATTCAGCCTTTGGCACCCGAAGTTTCGGCCGCGCGGTTCTTGTCGACCAGAACCTTGATCAGGCCGTCGATGCCGGACTGACGAATCTCGCTGGCGAAAGAACCGCGGTAATTGGTGACCAGGCTGATGTAGTCCACCACCACATCGTAGACCTTCCAGCCGTCAGCGGTTTTCTGCAAGCTGTAGTCGATGGGAACAGGCGGTCCGCCGGGCTGTTTGAACACGGTCTTCACCGTCACATCGGTGTCGCCGGGCTGCATCCTCAGCGGCTTGTAGTCTATGGTCTGGTTTTTATAAGTACTCAGCGAAATGGAATAAGTGCGCACCAGCAGGGTACGGAACTCCTTCGCCAGCGCATCCTGCTGTGCCGGTGTGGCCTGACGCCAGGATTTTCCCACTGCGAGCTGGGTCATGCGTTTGAAATCGAAATGGGGCAGCACCTTGGCATCAACCAGGGCGTAGATCTTTTGCTTGTCCCCGGCCTGGATATCCTTATCCTTCTTGACGATCTCCAGGACATCCTGGGAAGTCTCCTTGACTAGCACGTCCGGCGCCATTTCCGCTGCGACGGCGGTTGCCGTCACACAAAAGAATGCCGTCACAAGGAACAAGGCATGGCAAAACGATTTTTTCATAATGCGCTCCAAAACAATTATTGTACTACGGCTTTTTTGTTGCCGCCTTGATCTGTCTTTTTGTCGCCACCCTCATCAGCCGCTTTGCTGAAAAGGGCCTGACCGATCAACTGTTCCAATACCAACGCCGACTGGGTCAGCTTGAATTTATCGCCGTTTTTCAGATTTTCCTCGTCCCCCCCGGCTTCCAGGCCGATGTACTGCTCGCCCAACAGGCCGGAAGTCAGGATAGATGCGCTGGTATCCTTGGGAAACTGGTAGTTTTTGCTGAGGCGCATTTCTACACGGGCCTGGAAGGATTTATTGTCAAACTGGACGCCCGACACCCGGCCGACCACCACGCCGGAGCTTTTCACCGGCGCCCTGACCTTGAGGCCGCCGATGTTATCGAATTCGCCATGCAGCGTATACGTTTCCGAACCATCAAAGTCACTCAGGTTCCCCACCTTGAAAGCCAGGATCAGCAGCGCGATGAGTCCGCCCACCACGAAAGCGCCTACCCATATATCCAGTGTCGTCCGTTCCATAAACCTACACCCCCCGAAACATGAATGCCGTTAGAATAAAATCTAGGCCCAACACCACCAGCGCCGACGTCACCACGGTGCGAGTGGTGGCGTGGGATACGCCCTCCGCCGTAGGCGGGGCATCATAACCCTCGAACAACGCGATCGCGGTGACAGCGATGCCGAACACCACGCTCTTGATCACCCCGTTCACGATGTCTTGCCTGAAATCAACCGCCGCCTGCATTTGCGACCAGAACGATCCCTCGTCCACCCCGATCAGCACCACCCCGACCAGGTAGCCGCCGAACACCCCGACGGCGGAAAACATCGCGGCCAGCAACGGCATGGAGATCACTCCGGCCCAGAAGCGCGGCGCCACCACGCGTGAAATGGGATCGACCGCCATCATCTCCATCGCGGCGATCTGCTCGGTCGCTTTCATCAGACCGATCTCGGCGGTGATGGCTGAACCGGCTCGGCTGGCGAACAGCAAGGCGGCCAGCACCGGCCCCAGCTCGCGCACCAGCGACAGCGCCACCAGCGAGCCCAGCGCCGACTCTGAACCATATTTCTGCAGGGTTTCGTAACCCTGCAGCCCCAGCACCATGCCGACGAACAGGCCGGAAACCAGGATAATGATCAGCGACATCACGCCCGTGAAATACATTTCGCGGATGGTCAGGTGGATGCGGCGGAAGCTCGCACCGGAGCTTATCAAAGTCATCAGGAAGAAACGGCTGGCGAACCCCAGGCGCCACACGCCATTGACCACCGCGCCTCCGATGCTACGCAAACCAAAACCGATTTTTCTATGCGGCATGTGCGGACTCCAACAGCAAATCTTTCCGATAGGGCGGGCTGGGGTAATGAAACGATACCGGTCCATCAATCTCGCCCCACACGAACTGGTGCACGAACGGCAGCTTGCTCGCCCTGATGTCCTCAGCGGAGCCTTCGGCGACAACCACGCCATCCGCCATGAAATACACGTAGTCCACAATCTTCAGGGATTCCTGGATGTCGTGGGTCACCACGATCGAGGTCGCTCCCAGGGCATCATTCAGATGCCGGATCAGGTTGCCGATCACCGACAGCGAAATCGGATCGAGGCCGGCAAACGGCTCATCGTACATCATCAGCATCGGATCAAGGGCAATCGCCCGTGCCAGCGCCACGCGCCGCGCCATGCCCCCGGACAGCTCGGAGGGCATCAGCTTGTGCGCACCGAGCAGGCCCACGGCATGGAGCTTCATCATCACCAGATCGCGGATCACGGTTTCAGGCAAATCGGTATGCTCGCGCATCTGGAAAGCCACATTCTCGTAAACGGAAAGGTCGGTAAACAGCGCCCCGAACTGGAACAACATGCCCATCTTGCGGCGCATTTTGTACAGTTCTTCCGTATCCAGCCCGCCCACTTCTTTTCCCGCAACCTTGACACTGCCGGTAGTCGGCTTGAGCGCTCCGCCGATCAGGCGCAGCGTGGTGGTCTTGCCGCAGCCGGATAGCCCCATGATGGCGACGAGCTTGCCCCGGGGGATCTTCATATTGATCCCCTTCAAGATCGGGCGTTTACCGTAACTGAAGTTCAGATCGCTGATTTCAACCAGATTTTCAGCAGGCACGAGAATTTGTTCTTTTATGCGAAGCACGCATTCTAAACCAGCTTGGCTCATGCAACAATCATACTCCCATGATTTCCAGCAGGGTCTTCACCTGATTCATCGCATCCAGATCGTGATCGCGACTAATCAGATAGACCGGCCCCGTACGTCCGGCAAGCCTGTTCAGATCACCCGCCAAGCGCTTCAGATCCGGCTTGCCTTCCAGCCAGACCACTTGCCCGCCGAACGGATCGATACGCGGCGCCAGCACCTCCAGCCTGGCCTTGTCGCCATCCGACAATCCAGCCGGACCGGGTTCGAGCACGAAACGGAACCGCTCCAGGGTATCCTCCACCCAGGTACTCAGGGTTTGCAGGTCGCGGCCCGACCATTCCTCATAAGCCAGATATACACAGGGGAAGGCGGTGTTGTAAAAGGTCAGACGCCATTCCGGCGGCAGCTCGTCCGGATAGAAGCCCCCCTCCCATTGCGGATGCTCCCAGCCTGCGCTGCCGACATAAATCGGGTGATTTGACGATTTTTCCATCGGCCGGGATTATATCAGTCATCCTCATCGCCTCGGCAGACAACCGCCGGCCATTCGACGGGCTAAGGATTTCCCCTATTCCGCAGGAAAGGTTTGTGGCACACTCATTCAATTCCTTATCCGGCTCATTCCAAGCGATGTATCTCGACCACTTCGGACTAAACCAGTCCCCCTTCAAGATCACGCCGAACACCGAATTTTTCTATACCGGCGGCAACCGTGGCGCCATTCTGGACGCGCTGCTCTACGCCATCATCCACGGCGAAGGCATCGTCAAAGTCACCGGCGAGATCGGCAGCGGCAAAACCATGCTGTGCCGGATGCTGGAGAGTATGCTGCCGGACAATGTTGAAGCGATCTACCTGGCCAATCCCAGCCTGAACCGGGACGAGGTGTTCCACGCCATCGCCGGCGAACTGGGCCTCGCCACCGAAGGCAAGCGCGGCGGCGAAATCATGCGCCTGATGCAGAATTGCCTGATCGAAAAACACGCCGCCGGCAAGCAGGTGGTACTGCTGGTCGAGGAAGCCCAGGCCATGCCCCTCGACACCCTGGAAGAAATCCGCCTGCTGTCCAACCTGGAAACCGCCCACCATAAGCTGCTGCAAATCGTCCTGTTCGGCCAACTCGAACTGGACGATCACCTCAACCTGCCGCAAATGCGTCAGCTCAAGGAACGCATCACCCACGGTTTCAAGGTGCCGCCGCTCGACCAGAAAGACATCCCGGAATACCTGATGTTCCGCATGCGCGCCGCGGGTTACCACGGCCCGGATACCTTCAGCGCCGGCGCGATCAAACTGATCACCGCCGCCTCCCGGGGCATCACCCGGCGCATCAACGTACTTGCCGACAAGGCGCTGTTGGCGGCGTTCTCGGAAAACACCCACAACATCCTGCCCAGGCACATCCAGGCCGCGATCGAGGACAGCGAATTTGCCGTTCCTTCCAGCGGCCTGCCGTTGAAACAGATCGGCTTCGCCGCTGCCCTGCTAGTACTGGGAATAGCACTCGGGGCCGGCTGGCAGCATCTCGCGCATCCGCTGCTCAAAGCCGGTGTGGCCGTGCCGACCGTTCAAGCCGCACCTGCGCTCGCCGTCCAGCCCCCCATTCAGGAAGCATCCACACCTGCGCCGACCGCCGATGCCAAACAGGCGCCGCAGCAAAACAGCCCAGCGGAGAACCCGCCCACCCCCGTCTCTGTTCCATCGCCCGCGCATAACCCGCTACAGCAAAGGCTAGCCGCCACCCAATCATGGCTGGCCGGCGAGGACGGCGCCCACTTCACGGTTCAATTGTTGCTGCTGACCGATACCGGCACGGAATCCCGATTGGGGAGCGTATTGAGCAGACTGGACAGGGAATTCGGATTGGCGCGAATTTACGTCTACCCCACCCGTATCACGGCAGATCACCAATTCGGCATCACTTTCGGCAACTTTTCTTCCCGGGAGCACGCACTCGCATCAATTAACAACCTCCCCCCCGGTTACAAGAAGGCCAACTACCCGAAACTGCGCACGGTCAAGGGCATCAGGGATGAAATTGCCAAACAACAAATGCGGTAACATCACTTTCGTATATTTAAAATTAAAAAATCCTCCTAACAGATTGATTACAAATATTCTAAATGGTAATCTTGCTTACATGAATAAAGTCATGATCGCCATTATCGGTTGTTCGATGCTTGCCGCATGCGGCACGCAGCCGGTTACGCCGTCAGCCGGCCACATCAAGGATGAACCGCGTCCTGCCGGCAACATCCCGAAAACGGTGCAGCAGGCCGCACCGCTGCCCCCGCCCAAACCTGCTCTCAAGCCAGAAACCTATAGCGTCGTCGTAAACAATGTTCCGGTGCAGGAGCTGCTGTTCGCGCTGGCGCGCGACGCCAGAGTCAATGTCGATGTTCACCCCGGAATCGAGGGTAGCATCACGCTCAACGCGCTCAACCAGACTCTGCCGCAGTTGCTTACTCGCATCGCCAAACAGGTGGATATGCGCTACGAACTGGACGGCCCGAACCTGGTAGTGATGCCGGACTCCCCGTTCCTGCGCAACTACAAGGTGGATTACCTCAACATGTCGCGGGATGCCACCAGCAACGTCAGCATTGCCACCCAGATCTCCACCACCGGCACCGGGGCTGGCGCCGCAGGCGCCGGCACGGGCAACAACAACTCCACCACCTCCGTCACCAACAAATCCAACAACCGCTTCTGGGACACCCTGGAGCAAAACATCAAGGACATCCTGCGAGAAACAGACAAAGTCCTTCCCGAAGGCTCTTCCGAAACCACCACGGAACAGGCCGGCAGCCAGACCACTACCGGCACCGGCTACCCACCGCCCTCGACTGGCAGCAAGAGCTCAGCTACCTCTTCCATCGCCGCAAGCCCCAACCCTGCCGCACTGACGAACGCCGGCACCACCACCGTACGGCGCACCACCTTCCGCGAGGCCGCCTCCGTCATCGCCAACCCGGAAAACGGTCTTCTCAGCGTGCGCGCCACCGGCCGCCAGCATGAAAAAATCCGGGAATTCATCGACCAGATAATGGCCAGCGCCAAGCGCCAGGTACTCATCGAGGCGACGGTGGTCGAGGTCAAGCTTTCCGACCAGTATCAACAGGGCATCAACTGGCAGAGCCTGCGCAATGACAGCACCGGTTTCAGTCTCGGCCAGGGCCGGATCGGCACCCTGCCATCGGGCGTGAATCCCGGTGTCTCGCCCGGAATTTTCGCGCTCAACTACGCCAACCCGAACTCGGTCATCGGCAATATCGCCGCCACCATCGTGCTTCTGGAATCTTTCGGCAATGTCAAGGTACTGTCCAGCCCGAAGATCAGCGTACTGAACAATCAAACCGCCCTGCTCAAGGTGGTGGACAACAAGGTTTACTTCACCATCGGTGTAACCATCACCCCGGGCACCGTGAACAGCCCACAGTTGATCGTTTATACCACCACCGTCCATACCGTGCCGGTGGGGTTCGTGATGAGCGTCACCCCACAGATCGATGATACCGACACGGTTACCCTCAACGTAAGGCCCACCATCTCCCGGATCACCGGCTACGTCAACGACCCCAGCCCGCCTCTCGCCGATGCAGGCGTGGTAAGCAAAATTCCGGAAATCCAGACCCGCGAGATGGAATCCATCCTCAGGGTAGGCAGCGGTCAAGTCGCGGTAATGGGTGGACTGATGCAGGACTCCGTCGACAACCTCAAGGATGCCATTCCCGGCTTATCCAAACTACCCTTGATCGGCGACGCCTTTGCCTACCGCAACGAGACCAGCACCAAGTCCGAACTGGTGATCTTCCTGCGCCCGATCGTCGTCAAGGAGGCGAGCCTGGACGGCGATTACAAAGCCTATCGCAACTTCCTGCCCAATAAGGACACCCTCAAGGACCCGCGCGACGCCGAGAACCCCCTGATCGAATCAGCCAAAGTGGAAACTGCCCGGCCATGAGCCTGCTGATGGAGGCGCTGAAAAAGGCCGAGCGCGCCAAACAGGGGCAAACGGTTCCGCACGCAGAACAATCCGGCCAGCCCGGCGGCGCAGCGGAAACAACGAATTTGGTCGCAGCGCCAGGCCCAGGGCTTTCCCTGCTTCACCAGGAAGGGGCGGCAGGACACGTCGACACGACCGGCGCGAGCGATTTCCCATCCATTACCGCCACCCAAGAGACGCCCTCCTCCATACCGGATTTGTCACCCATGGCAACGCCGAACATCGAACCAGAGCCACGGCCACAACCGGCAGCAAGCCAAGTCGAGGTTACCAACAGGGCCCCGCCACAAGACGTCAGGAAAATCGCCGCGGCGCAGCAAAAGGCCAAAACGGTCTTCTCCGCCAAGCAACCCGCCCGCAGCCGGACCCTGCTGCTCACCGGCACCGTTGCGGCGGTCGTGCTCGGTCTGGTCGGCTTCGGGTTTTACTACTGGCAGATTACGTCCACCGGCACAATGGTCCTTCCGGCCAGCACACCCCAACCGACCACCGCCGCCGCGCCGGCCATCCCCGTCGATGCAGGAGCGCCGCAGCAGCAAGGCACGCCTGTCGCGTCAGCACAGAATCCGATCGACAAGCCTGTCCTGAGCCCGGTCGAAGCCTGTCCTGAGCCTTGTCGAAGGGGGCCCGCACCCGTGACGGTACAAGCCAGTCCTCCAGCAGCATCCGCCGCATACGATCCCGCACGAGCAGAAGCTCGCAGTGGATCAGAGCCCTTTAAGGAAAATCCGGCCATCCGAATCCGGCAAAGCGCGGCTACCAGCCAGCTCAACCCAACTCTCGGCAAGGCCTATCAATCCTTCCTCTCCGGCGACACCGGAGCGGCGCAGCATCTGTATCAAAAGGTACTGCAACAGGAGCCGAACAACCGCGATGCGTTGCTGGGCATGGCGGCCATCGCACTGAAGCAGAAGCAGGCCGGCCAGGCGGCAGCCTATTACGGCAAACTTCTCGATCTCGACCCGGACGATCCGGAAGCCTTGGCCGCGCTAATTGGCCTTCAAGGACAGACCGATCCGACACAAAGCGAAAGCCGTTTAAAGAAAGTCCTGCTGCAAAACCCACAGGCTGACGCGGCCCACTTTGCCCTGGGGAATCTGTACGCTCAGCAGTCGCGCTGGGCCGAGGCACAGCAGTCCTATTTCCGCGCCTACAGCAGCGCGCCCGGCAACGCCAACTATGCCTTCAACCTCGCCGTCAGCCTCGATCATCTGAACCAGGGCAAGCTGGCACTCGACTATTACCAGCGTGCCCTTGCCCAGCCCGGACCGGCAAACTTCGACAAATCTTCAGTCCAGACCCGCATCACGGAACTGCTGCAACCTGCAGGCAACTAGCCATGGCCGAACAACCGAAACTCCCCTTAGGCAAGTTGCTGGTCGAGAAAGGCGTGATCAGCGAAGACCAGCTTCGCATCGCCCTGCTTGAGCAGAAGCGCACCGGCAATCAACTGGGCAAGCTGTTCATCACCCTCGGCTTCGTCACCGAAGCTACGGTGCGCGAGGCGCTGAGCGAAAACCTGAATCAGCAGAGCGCGGATCTGTCCCACATGGTGGTGGACCCCTCCTCGCTCAAACTCATTTCCAAGGACGTCGCCAAGCGTTACCGCGTCTTCCCGCTGGAATTCGACAAGCAAAGCCAGGTGCTGAAGCTGGCGATGTCCGATACCAACAACATCGTCGCACTCGACCAGATCCGCGCCATGCTCGGCAAGGAGGTCATGGTCACCCCGATACTGGCCGGCGACTCGGAAATCATGCGGGCGATCGACCAGTATTTCGGCTTCGAGCTGTCGATCGACGGCATCCTGCACGAAATCGAAACCGGGGAAATCGATTACCAGAGCCTGCAAACCGTTTCCGACGAATACAGCCAGCCGCTGGTACGCCTGATAGACGCTCTGCTCGCCGATGCGGTACAGCACGGCGCCTCCGACATCCACTTCGAACCGGAGCAGTTCTTCCTGCGCATTCGCTACCGCATCGACGGCGTGCTGCGCCAGATCCGCAGCCTGCACAAAACCTACTGGGCCGCCATGGCAGTGCGCCTCAAGGTGATGAGCAACATGAATATTGCCGAAACACGCGCCCCTCAGGACGGACGCATTTCCATCACTTTTTCGGGACGCGCGATCGATTTTCGCGCTTCAGCCCAGCCCACTACGCATGGCGAGAACATCGTGCTGCGCATCCTCGATCGGCAAAAAAGCATCGTGTCTCTGGACAACCTCGGCCTGGGGGAAAATGAGCTGACCCTGCTCAAGCTCATGCTGGCCCGGCCGAATGGCATCATCCTGGTGACCGGCCCGACCGGCAGCGGGAAAACCACCACGCTGTATTCCATCCTGAGTCACATCAATACCGAAAGCGTCAACATCATGACGCTGGAAGATCCGGTCGAATATCCGATGAACATGATCCGCCAGACCTCGGTCAACGAAGCCGTAAAAATGGATTTTGCCAACGGCATCCGATCGATGATGCGACAGGATCCGGATGTCATCCTGATCGGCGAGATCCGCGATGCGGATACGGCGGAAATGGCTTTCCGCGCCGCCATGACCGGCCACCAGGTCTATTCCACCCTGCACACCAACTCGGCAATCGGGGCGATTCCGCGGCTGCTGGACATCGGCGTGCTGCCCGATATTATTGCCGGAAACATCATCGGCATTGTCGCCCAGCGCCTGATGCGCAAACTCTGCCCCCATTGCAAGCAGCCGTACCAGCCGGAAATGATGGAAGGCCATCTTCTCGGGCTCGAAAAAGATGAACTGAACGTCACGATCTACCAGGCCACAGGCTGCGAGCACTGTAACTACCAGGGCTATAAAGGACGCATCGCGATCATGGAACTGCTCAAAATGAATGCAGACCTGGATGAACTGATCGCACGCCGGGCTCCCGCCATCGAAATCAGAACCATGGCGCTGTCCAAAGGCTTCATTACCCTGGCCGAAGATGGCGTCCGCCGCGTGCTGGATGGCTCCACCTCGCTTGACGAAGTTACGCGCGTGGTGGACCTGACCGACAAGGTGAGAAGTTTCGCTCGCCATCGATCCAAGCAATAAGATCACACCATGACCCAATTTGTTTACCAAGCCATGGATGCCGAAGGCAAGATCATCCGCGGCAACATGGACGCATCCAATCTCTCCGATCTGGAGCTGCGCCTGAAACGCATGGAACTGGATCTGATCGATTGCAAGCCGGCAGCGCAAAGGACCTTCGCTTTCAGAAAACTCCCGGTCAAGCGCCATGACCTGATCAATTTCTGCTTCTACATGGAACAGCTCAGCGGCGCTGGCGTCCCGATGCTGGAAACTTTGGCCGACCTGCGCGACAGCCTCGACCACCCGCGCTTCCGCGAAATCGTCGCCGACCTGATCGAAAGCATCGAGGGCGGCCTGCAGCTCTCCCAAGCGATGGCAAAGCATCCCGACACCTTCGACCCAACTTTCGTCAGCCTGATCGCGGCAGGCGAACACAGCGGCAAAATCGCCGAGGTATTCCTCAACCTGACCGAGACCCTGAAATGGCAGGACGAGCTTGCCTCGCAGACCAAAAAACTGCTGATGTACCCGGCTTTCGTCGGCACCATCGTGCTCGGCGTCACCTTCTTCCTGATGATCTACCTGGTGCCGCAGCTCACCGGATTCATCAAGAACATGGGGCAGGAGCTGCCATTTCATACCAGGGCGCTGATTTTCGTCTCCGGCATCTTCGTCAACTACTGGTATGTGGTTCTTGCCATTCCGGTGCTGGCCTGGGCAGGCCTTACCTTCATGATCAGGACCAATCCGCGCGCACGCTACAAGGCCGACGATTTCACGCTACGGGTATGGATGATCGGCCCTATCCTGCATAAAATCATTCTCGCCCGCTTCGCCACTTTTTTTGCGCTGATGTATGCATCTGGCGTCACCATTCTCGACTGCATCCGGCTGTCAGAGCAGATCGTCTCCAACAAGGTCATCGAAGGCGGACTGCAACGGGCGGGGCGGCTTATTTCCGAGGGGCAGAGCGTCACCACCAGCTTTCAGAATGTCGGCATCTTCCCGCCCCTGATCGTGCGCATGCTCAAGGTCGGCGAGGCCACCGGCTCCCTGGATAAGGCGCTGCGCAATGTCAGCTATTTCTACAATCGCGAAGTCAAGGAATCCATCGAGAAAGTACAGACCATGATCGAACCCATCATGACCGTCATTCTCGGCGCCATTCTGGGCTGGATCATGCTGTCCGTGCTCGGCCCGATTTACGACACCATCAGCAAGATCAAGACCTGACGAGAATTCAAGAATGGGCGTATTCCGCAGACAGCTGCTCTACCTGACCAACGACCAGCTCACCGCCTACCAGTGGGAGAAGGGCAGCCACTCCGCCGGCCGCAGTTTCCCTAACGACGAGACCGGCTGGGAAGCCTTTTCCCGCCATCTTGCCGGATCGCAAAACACCCCGATTTACCTTTTAGCCGACCTGATCGAGGAAGATTTTCAGCGCGACAGCCTGCCCCATGTACTGGGCAGATCCCGGCGAGCACT
>JAUYSN010000437.1 GCA_030696235.1 Sulfuricella sp.
AGGCGGCGACTATGCCGAACAATGGCAGGCTGGAAACAGCTACCAGCCAGCGCAGGCTTAATTTTCGTTCTTGCAGGCCTAACTTTCGTTCTTGCAGAAACGGCTTTTGCGCTAAAATACCGATCTCGTTGTTTTGCATGACTTCCCTGAGCGTTTGATGTAGGCGGGAGCTTACCAGAAGATGGGCGATCAGTGAAGTTCGAATCGATTACATATTGTTTACGCAGGCGGTATAGATGACCCAGGTTAATGAAGCGTTGCAGGTTATAAAAAGAGGGTGTGACGAATTGCTGGTGGAACAGGAGCTCGTTGAAAAGCTGGCCACGGGCAAGTCGTTGCGCGTCAAGGCGGGGTTCGACCCTACCGCGCCGGATTTGCACCTCGGGCATACCGTTCTGCTTAACAAGTTGCGTCAGTTTCAGGAGCTGGGGCACGAGGCGATGTTCCTGATCGGCGATTTTACTGGCATGATCGGCGATCCTACCGGCAAGAATGCGACTCGCAAGCCGTTGACCCGCGACGACGTGATAGAGAACGCTCGAACTTACGAGCAGCAGATCTTCAAGATACTTGATCCGGAAAAGACGCTGGTGATGTTTAATTCCAGCTGGATGGCCGCAATGAGCGCTTCCGATCTGATTGGCTTGGCAGCGAAGCACACCGTGGCGCGCATGCTGGAGCGCGATGATTTTCACAAGCGTTACAGCTCCGGTCAACCCATATCTATTCATGAGTTCCTTTATCCGCTGATCCAGGGATACGATTCGGTGGCGATGAAAGCGGATGTGGAGCTGGGCGGTACGGATCAGAAATTCAATCTGCTGGTTGGGCGCGAGCTGCAGAAGCATTACGGGCAGTCCCCCCAAATTGTATTGACCATGCCGATCCTGGAGGGGTTGGATGGTGTGCAGAAGATGTCCAAGTCGTTGGGCAACTATATAGGCATACATGAACCGCCGAACGAAATGTTCGGCAAGCTGCTGTCCGTGTCGGATGATTTGATGTGGCGCTATATAGAATTGCTTTCGTTTCAGCCGTTGACTCAGGTGTCCAAGTGGAAAAAGGATACGGAGGAAGGGCGCAATCCACGCGATATCAAGGTGCTGTTCGCCCAGGAGATCGTTACCCGCTTTCACAGCAAAGCAGCGGCGGAAGCTGCCCTGGCGGATTTTGAGGCGCGCTTCAG
>JAUYSN010000028.1 GCA_030696235.1 Sulfuricella sp.
CCGACAGGCTGCTAGAGACGACTACTTTTTGTGAATGTTTGGGTTTGTTGGGTTACGCGATAAAGCCGCTAACCCAACCTACATGATATGTATGAGTCCAACTTCACGCCGTCGTCAGCTTGGCATACTCCAGCGCCAGCCACTTCACCCCCGCATTGCGGAAATTCACCTGTACCCGCGCATCCGCGCCGCTGCCTTCGCAATTGACGATGACTCCCGAACCGAATTTGGCATGAGCCACGTTCTGGCCGATATGCCAAGGCGAGCTTGAGTCGCGGCTGTAGGCCGCTGGACTGCTGGCTGGTGCGGCTTGCGGCGCCCAAGCCGTCTTTTCCGGCGCGTAGTAGGCTTTAGGCGCCGGGTTGATCCGCTTCAGCAGGTTTTCCGGGATCTCGCTCAAAAAGCGCGAAGCCAGTCCGTAGCGGAACTGGCCGTGCAGCATCCGGCTTTGCGCCAGGCTGAGGTAAAGCCGGCGCCGGGCGCGAGTGATGGCGACGTACATCAGGCGCCGCTCTTCTTCGACGCCGTCGGGTTCGTTCCGCGCGTTGTCGTGGGGGAACAGTCCCTCCTCCAGCCCGCTCAGGAACACGGCGTGGAACTCCAGCCCCTTGGCGGCGTGCACGGTCATCAGTTGGAGCGCGTCGCTGCCCGCTTCGGCCTGATGCTCGCCCGCTTCCAGCGCGGCATGGGTCAAAAAGGCGACGAGGCTGTCGTCCTCGTTCTCGGCGACGAAGCCGACGGCGGCGTTGACCAGTTCGTTGAGGTTGTCGACCCGGTCGGCGCCGTCCTTCTCGGCCTGATAGTGCGCCACCAAGCCGCTCTGCGCCAGCATGTGCTCGATCTGCTCCGGCAATGGCAAGCCTTCGCAGGTGTCCTGCATCGCCCTGATCAGCTCAAGAAAGCCGCCGATACTCGTTCCCGCCTTGCCGCCGAGTTGCCCGCTTTTTGCTGCCTGCCACAGGCTGGACTGATTTTGTTTAGCGATTTCCTGCAGATGTTCCAGGCTGCGCGCGCCGATGCCGCGCGCCGGGAAGTTGATCACCCGCATCAGCGCGCCATCGTCGTCGGTGTTGCCAATCAGGCGCAAGTAGGCCAGCGCGTGCTTGATCTCCTGGCGTTCGAAGAAGCGCAGGCCACCATGGACGCGATACGGGATTCCGGCATTGAACAGGGCGTGCTCCAGCACGCGGGATTGGGCGTTGGAGCGGTACAGCAAGGCGATATGGGCGAATGCCACGCCTTCGCGCTTCAGCGCGCGCGCCTCATCGACGATGAATTGGGCTTCTTCCTGATCGTTGGCGGCCTCGTACAGGCGGATTGGTTCGCCGGTGCTCTCGGCGGTCCACAGGTTCTTGCCGAGCCGGCCGCGGTTGTGGGCGATCAGGGCGTTGGCGGCATCCAGGATGTTGCCGTGGGAGCGGTAGTTCTGCTCCAGCTTGATGACTTTGTCGACGCCGAAATCGCGCTCGAAATCCTGCATGTTGCCCACCCGCGCGCCGCGGAAGGCATAGATCGACTGGTCGTCGTCGCCGACCGCGAACACCGCGGCATCCGGCCCGGCCAGTTGCTTGAGCCAGAGGTACTGGAGGCGGTTGGTGTCCTGGAACTCGTCCACCAGGATATGGCGGAAGCGGCTCTGGTAATGGGCGCGCAAGGGCAAATCGCGGGAAAGCAGTTCGTAGCTCCGCAGCAGCAGCTCGGCGAAATCCACCACGCCCTCGCGCTGGCATTGCTCGTCGTAGGCGGCGAACAGCTCCTGCTGTTTGCGCGTGTAGGGGTCGTAGGCTTCCACGTCCTTGGCGCGCAGCCCCTGATCCTTGGCGTTGTTGATGAAATGCTGCAACTGCTTGGGCGGGTATTTCTCGTCGTCGACATTCAGCGCCTTGAGCAGGCGCTTGATCGCGCCGAGCTGGTCGGCGGAATCGAGAATCTGGAACAGCGCGGGCAGGCCGGCCTCGCGGTGGTGGGCGCGGAGCAGGCGGTTGCACAGGCCGTGGAAGGTGCCGATCCACATGCCGCGGGTATTGATCGGCAGCATCGCGCCCAGCCGCGTCAGCATTTCCTTGGCCGCCTTGTTGGTGAAGGTGACGGCCAGTATTCCCGCAGGGCTGGCCTGGCCGGTCTGGATCAGGTGGGCGATACGGGTGGTCAGTACCCGTGTCTTGCCGCTGCCGGCGCCAGCCAGGATCAGGGCGGACTGGTGCGGCAGTGTGGCGGCTTCGAGCTGCTCGGGGTTGAGGCCGGCAAGAAAAGGCTGGGTCATGGCGTGGTAAGATTCTGGGCAACTGGAAACGGTATTATCCTACAAAAACTGATTGAACCGCAGAGGACGCGGAGGGCGCAGAGGAAAGACAATAAGCTAACTTCACTATGACACTGCTTTCCGTTAAACGTGCCATGGCGCTCGGGCTTTTGAACTCCTCTGCGCCCTCCGCGTCCACTGCGGTGAATTGAGGTTTTAGGATTGACGAAGGCACGACAATGGAGAAAACACGATGGCAAAACTGATGTATTTCGCGCAACTGGCAGAATCGCTGGACCGCACCTCGGAACAGGTGGCGCTGCCGGCTTCGGTGGGCAATGTAAAAGCATTGATCGACTGGCTGGTCCGCCGTGAGGACGCATGCTGGAAAGCGCTGGCCGGGGACAAGGTGGCAGTGATGGTGAACCGGCAGCCGGCCGCTCCAGAGACGGCGATCAAGGATGGCGACGAAATTGCCTTCATTCTCGAACGGCTGAAATAGGATTGTGGG
>JAUYSN010000448.1 GCA_030696235.1 Sulfuricella sp.
GCCTTGCGGCGCTGGAACCTAAATCCAGTGCGTCTACCAATTCCGCCACTTTCGCAAAAACCTATAGTGTAATATATTCAACGACCGGCTGTCAGCTTTCAAGGAGCTTCCGGCTTCCTTTTCCGCGAGCCATCCTACCTGAAAACCCTATGCCTCAACACTATGAAAATTTTCCGGTGGCATCCGTCTTGCTGCCAAAACGTCTGCGCCGGCCGGTTAGCGTCATTTACGCTTTCGCCCGTGCGGCCGACGATTTCGCCGATGAGGGTGACCTCGACGATGATGCGCGACTGGCTCTGCTCGGCGGCTTTCGTGCCGAACTGGACCAAATCGGAGCCGGCCTGCCGCCAGCAACCCCACTGTTCCACGAGCTGAAAGAAATCATCGACCTCCATCGCCTGCCGTTACAACCTTTTTACGACCTGCTCGACGCCTTTTCCCAGGATGTCATTAAAAAACGCTACGCCCACTTCGGCGAGGTGATGGATTACTGCCAGCGCTCCGCCAATCCGGTCGGCCTGCTGCTGCTCCACCTTTACGGCGCGGCGACGGAACGCAACATCAGCTACTCAAACGCCATTTGCTCCAGCCTGCAGCTGATCAACTTCCTCCAGGATATCGCCATCGACTACCACGACAAGGACAGGATTTACCTGCCGCAGGATGAACTGGCAAAATACCGCATCACTGAAACGCAAATCGCGCGCGGAGATAACAGCGGCCTGTGGAAACCCTTCATGCAGTTCCAGATCGAGCGCACGCGCAAGCTGCTGCAGGCGGGGGCGCCGCTCGGCAGCGTACTGCGCGGCAGGATCGGCCTGGAAATGCGCATGATCATCATGGGCGGCGAAACCATCCTGCGCAAGCTGCACAAATCCGGCGGCGATATCTTCAATGACCGTCCGCTGATCAAGCCCGGCGACTGGATATACATGCTATATCGGGCTCTGCGAAAAAAATGAAAGAAAACGCCTTGACACCTGACCAATACTGCCAGGAACGGGCCGCAAAAAGCGGTTCCAGCTTCTATTACAGCTTCCTTTTCCTGCCGCCGCTCAAGCGCCGGGCGATCACCGCCCTGTATGCCTTCTGCCGCGAAGTGGACGATGTCGCCGACGAATGTCACGACGTGGCCATCGCCCGCGCCAAGCTCGCCTGGTGGCGCAACGAAGTCTCCAATATCTTCGCCGGCCGCCCCGAACACCCCGTGGGGCAGGCCTTGGCGCCGCTGGCTCGGGAATTCGGCCTGCCCGCTTCGGAGTTTGATGAAATCATCACCGGCATGGAAATGGATCTGACCCAGAACCGCTATGCCGATTTCGACCAGCTCCAACTCTACTGCCACCGCGTGGCGGGAGTGGTGGGACTACTTTCCGCACGCATTTTCGGTTACCGGGATGCGCGCACCGAAGCCTACGCCCACGACCTCGGCTTGGCTTTCCAGCTCACCAACATCATCCGCGATGTCGGCGAGGATGCACGCCGCAACCGAATTTACCTGCCGCTGGACGAGCTGACCCGGTTCGGCGTCA
>JAUYSN010000449.1 GCA_030696235.1 Sulfuricella sp.
AACTTGGAGGTATCCACCGAACGGGCTTCGATACCGACCTTGAGGGTCGCCACCACGGTGGGCTTCTCGAAGAACATGTCGATCAGGTCGAGCTTGCCGTCACGGCCGATCACGTAAACATAGCGGCCGGATGCGGACACGCGGGAGATGTGCACGGCGTAGCCGGTTTTCACGATACCCCAGATCTGCTTGGTGTCGCCGTCGATCAGCGCCACTTCGCCGGTATCGCGTAAGGTCACCGAGAACACGTTCTTCAGGTTGATCTTGCTCATTTGCTTTTTGGGACGATCTGACGGCTGGACGAACACCTTCCAGCTGTTCATCATGTCTTTCATGCCCCACTCCGGCGGGGTGTCCGGCTTCATCTGGATATAGGTCGATATATCCGAGATTTCCTGCTTGGTCAGGATGTCGTCAAAGTTCACCATACCGCCATCGGTGCCGTAGGCGGTGATTTTCTCCAAGCGACTTTGGCCGAGCTTGATGGTGCCGCCCTCGACAACCGTGCCGTCAGGCTTCTTGGTTGAAGTCACAGGCTCCAGGTTTTTACCCGTGGCTCCCTTGCGCAAAATGCCGTGGCAACCGGCACAACGCTCGAAATACACCTTGGCGCTGGCCGCCTTGGCTTCCGGCGACAAGGTCGGCTCATCCGCCGCAGAAGCCACATTGAATACCCCAGCCACAGCTACGGCCAGAGCGGAAACGGTAAATTTCTTCATCACTTAAACCCCTTTCAGACGAGTAAATATCACACTGCGCTTTCAAATCTGGAAAACACCTAAATATTCAGTACACGTGCGCTTAACACGATGGCCAAATAATCCCCTACTTGAAATATGGCAACCTTGACCTATATCAAGACTTTCTAATTTTTAGGGGAATCCGCTGCTGCGCCGCTTTGACCAGCCCGGCGCTTTCACTATAGAGCAGGGCGGACGCATCCGGCTCTTTTTCGAGAATTTTCTGCTTTTTGATTTGTGTCAAGGCGATAAAAAAACCTTGGGCGCAAGCTGATTACTAACAGCTAGAATTTAACCTAGCATGAATTGTCCATTGGAATGCTCACATGTAGGAGCGCCGCCCCCGGCGCGAATGCGCTCGAAAATCGCGGCGAGGGCGCCGCTCCTACAGCGGTGTTTTGGCTCTACATGGACAATCCGGGTTTAATTTTGTCATTATCGCAAAGGTCAACAATGAACATTTCAGGCATCGTGGTTCATGCCAGCCCGGACAAAATCGATAGGGTTCGCGCGCAGCTGGAAAAAATTCCCGGCGTGGAAGTCCATGCCGCCAGCGCCGAAGGCAAGCTGGTCGTCACCATCGAAAAACCCGGCGACCGGGAAATCACTGACATATTCGATGAAATCGGCAAAACCTCGGGGGTACTCTCCACCGCGATGGTCTATCACCATTTCGAGCCGGACAGCGCAGAAGCCGCATAGCGTCACCCGCATATGAACGACAGCACAGCAAAACCGCCTGGCGCCAAGCAGCCATCACGGCGCCAATTCCTGATCGACATGGCGAAAACCGCCTGCACCGTCGGCCTGATGGGCACGGGCCTGGGACTCTATGCCAAGCAGGCGAAGGCGCTGCCGCCGCTCGCCATCCGTCCGCCCGGCGCACTATTGGAAGCCGATTTCCAGGGCGCCTGCATCCGTTGCGGCCTGTGCGTGCGCGATTGCCCTTACAATATCCTCGAACTGGCCAAACCCGAACATAGCGTCGCCACCGGCACGCCCTATTTCGTGGCGCGTAAGCTGCCGTGCGAAATGTGCGAGGACATCCCCTGTGTCAAGGCCTGCCCCACCGGCGCGCTCGACCACCAGCTCACCGACATCAACAAGTCCAAGATGGGCCTGGCGGTGCTGATCGACCATGAAACCTGCCTCAACTTCCTCGGCCTGCGCTGCGACGTCTGCTACCGCGTCTGCCCGGTGATCGACAAGGCCATCACGCTGGAACGACTGCACAACGAGCGCACCGGCAAACACACCATGTTCCTGCCGACGGTGCATTCCGATGCCTGCACCGGCTGCGGCAAGTGCGAACAGGCCTGCGTTCTGGAAGAGGCCGCGATCAAGGTCTTCCCGATCAAGCTCGCCAAGGGCGAGCTCGGCGGCCACTACCGCCTCGGCTGGGAAGAGAAGAAGAAGGCCGGCAAATCCCTGATCGACGACCAGAACATCATCACCATGCCGACCCGCCGCCCAGAGGATAACCCATGAGCGCGCGCACCATCGGCGCCGAAGCGGTTGCCGAGAAGGGCTGGTTCGCCAGCCACAAGTGGCTGATCCTGCGGCGCATCTCGCAGCTCGCCATTCTCGCCCTTTTCCTGGTCGGGCCGCTCGCCGGCCTGTGGATCGTCAAGGGCAACCTCGCCTACAGCCTGACGCTCAACACCCTGCCGCTGGCCGATCCCTACGTGCTGCTGCAATCGCTGCTGGCCGGCCACATCCCGGAAAAAATGGCGCTGATCGGCGTCGCCATCGTGGTGGCGTTCTACTTCCTGGTCGGGGGGCGCGTCTATTGTTCCTGGGTCTGCCCGGTCAATCCGGTCACCGATGCGGCGGCCTGGCTGCGCGGCCGCTTCGGCATCAAGGGCGGCGCGCACATCTCGCGCAAGCTGCGCTACTGGGTGCTGGCAATGACGCTGGTACTGGCAGCCAGCACCGCTACCATCGCCTGGGAGCTGATCAACCCGGTATCGATGCTCCACCGCGGACTGATTTTCGGCATCGGCATGACCTGGACGATCGTGCTGGCGGTGTTCCTGCTCGACCTGTTCGTCAGCGCCAACGCCTGGTGCGGCCACGTCTGCCCGGTCGGTGCGTTCTACAGCCTGCTCGGCAAATGGAGCCCGCTGCGGGTCAGCGCCGCCAAGCGCGAAGCGTGCAACGACTGCATGGACTGCTACGCGGTCTGCCCCGAACCGCAGGTGATCAGGCCTGCGCTGAAGGGGGCGAAACGGAATGTCGGCCCGGCCATCCTCTCGCCCAACTGCACCAACTGCGGGCGCTGCATCGACGTGTGCTCGAAGGACGTGTTCCGTTTCGGGCTGCGTTCCGCCAAATAATCAGCCGCCCGTCACCGTCGCCCAATAGGCCTTGTGGCGGGCGACGCTGACCTCCCGGTCAACCGTTACCTCGATCAGGTCCGGCCCGTCGTGCTCCAGCGCCGCCGCGAGCGCGGCGTCGAAATCCTCGCCGGATTCCACCTTCTGGTATTCAAGACCGTACATCCGGGCGGCATGGGAAAAATCCAGCTCGGTCGGCGTCAACCAGGCGCGCTCGAAATCCTCCAGACCGGCCTGCGGCAAATAGCTGAAAATTCCGCCGCCGCCGTTGTTCAGCACGACAAAGGTGATGTTCATCCCGCGCGCCGCAATCAGGCCGTTCATGTCATGGTAGAACGCCAGATCGCCCAGCAGCGCCGCCACCGGCTTGCCCAGCGCGGCAGCCAGACCGAGCGCGGTGGACACATTGCCGTCGATGCCGCTGGCGCCGCGGTTGCCGACGATCCGCAGCGGCGCTTCGCCTCCCGCGGCGAAACAGTCGAGATCGCGGATCGCCATGGAATTGCCGCTGAACAGGCAGCCTCCCGCAAGCCGGCGTGTAAGCGACGCGACCACCTCGGCCTCGATCGGCTTCCCGGCCGCATCCGCCAGCTCGCCGGCGCGGCGCTCCTGCGCGGCGAAACTCTCCAGCCATTCAGCCGGCGCGGGCAGCGGCCGCGCCGCAGCCAGGGCCGAGCAGACCGCTGCGGGATCGGCGCGCAAAATATGGGTAGTTAGATGCAGCGGATCGGGCCAGCGCCCGTGGGCCTCCACCAGGAAATGCGTCGCCGCCGTGCAGGCGGCCAGGTAGCCATGCAACTGTCTGGACACCGGCATCGCGCCGAAGCGCAGCACCCACTCCGGACTATGGGTTTCGGTAAAGTTGGTGCGTCGCAGGAAGGCGTCGTAGCGGCCAAGGATGCGGCTGCGGTCATGCGCGCCGTAGCGCAGATTGGACAGCGGATCGGCCAGCACCGGGCAGGCCAGTTGCTCGGCGAGTTGCGCCAGCGTAGCGGGGAAGCCGTCCCCATAATTACCCTCACCGCATATGATCAGCCCCGGCCTGCCGGACAGCTTTGTTGCCCAACGGGCGATTTCATCCGATGGCGGCAGCATGGCCGGGTAGCTTACTGCCTTGGGTATGGCTGCAACTTCATATTCCGGCAAAGCGCCCGAAGGCACCAGAGGCTCGCGCAGCGGCACGTTGATGTGCACCGGGCCGGGCAGCGGCCAGCGGCTTTGGTCCACCGCGCGAGCAGCCAGCCAGCCCAGATTTTGCAGCGCGGCCGCCATCGTTTCCGCCGGCGGCAACTCGTGACTGGCGCGCACCTGGCCGCCGAACAGTTTGACCTGGTCGATGGCCTGATTGGCGCCGCAGTCGCGCAGTTCGGGTGGTCGGTCGGCGGTCAGCAGAATCAATGGGATCAAGCCGTGATTGGCCTCGATCACCGCAGGAAACCAGTTGGCCGGCGCCGAGCCGGAAGTGCAGATGAGTACGGCCGGGCGGCGGTCGGCTTTGGACAGGCCGAGCGCAAAAAAACCCGCGCTGCGTTCATCCACCTGTATCCAGGTGCGCAGGCGGGGATGGCGCAGGCAAGCCAGCGCCAGCGGTGTCGAGCGCGAGCCGGGGGAAATCACGGCATGCCCCACTCCCGCCGCAGCCAAGCCATCCACCAGCGCCATCGCCCAGCGCAGGTTGGCAGAGGCGACGTCGCTCACGCCTGCCCTCCGAGCACACGCAGCATGGCATTGAGCTTGGCCTCGGTTTCTTCCAGTTCGGTGCGGGGATCGGAAGCGGCGACGATGCCCGCGCCGGCATACAACTCGGCCTCGTTGCCGTCCAGCCAAGCGCAGCGCAACGCCACCGCGAACTCGCCGTCACCGTCGAACCCGATCCAGCCGGTAGCGCCGCTGTACCAGCCGCTCCGCGTTTCGCCGTGGCGCGCCAGCCAGTCCAGCGCGCGCCGGGCGGGAGCGCCGCCTATCGCCGGCGTCGGATGAAGTCGCTCGACCAGATTCAACAGGCTCACACCGGGCTCGGCAGTGCCCCGGATCACGCTGCGCAGGTGACGCAGTTCCTGCAGCTCGAACACCTTCGGACGGGCAGGAATTTGCAGGAATCCGCATACCGGCTCAAGGGCGCGGACAATCGCGTTCACCACCAGGCGGTGCTCGTGCAGGCTTTTTTCGTCGTCCAGCCGCCCGGACTGCCAGTCGGTGCCCGCCAGTGCATCGCTCACCACTTGCCCGGCGGCAAGCGATACCAGCGACTCCGGCGTGGCTCCGAGCAACACGCCGCCTTTGGAGAAAAAATGGGTGAAATGAATGCAGCCGGGATAGCGCGCCGCCAGCGCCGCCATCAGCGCAGCGGGAATAAACGGCTGCGTCGAACGGATGCGGATGCTGCGCGCAAGCACCACCTTATCGAGTTCGCCGGCACGGATATCCGTCACTGCGCACGCCACCCGTGCGAGCCAGACATCGTCGTCGGGTTGGCTGGAAAGCCGCTGCAGAAAAACGCTAGCTGGAGGGGGCGCGTCTCGATCCAAGGCCGCCACCACCTCGCCAGCCAGCGCCAGCCAGCCGGCCAGCACCGTATGCGGAGGGCCGCTCCGGTCGCAGGTGAAGGTCATGGCGCAGACTTCTTCGTGCCGCTGCACCAGCAGGGTCGGGATCGTCAGACGTGAATTAGGCAGCGCTTCGCCCGCCCCTTCCTGACCGAAGGCAAAGCCGGCCAGAGCGGCCGGCTGGAATCCCTGGGAACCGAGACTATCCGCATCCACCGCCTGCCAAAGGCGGCGATATTCAGCAAAGGCGGCATCCAGGGCGCGGAAGCGGCCTTCGCCTTGCGCCTCGACGCTGGCCGCCACGCCCAAGCCGAGCAGGAACCGGCCGTCCGCAGGCCGGGCCCAGTAGCTGCAATCGTGCAAGCCTTCAGGCAACCGGTCGAAGGCCAGTTCCGGTGTCGCCAGCGTCAGGCTCAACAATCCGCCGCTCCCGCCATGCTGGCGCAGCAGGCTGCCGAGGCGCGTTTCCAGGGCTTGCAGCAAGGAAGGATAGCGGTGTGCCGGTTGTGCCATGATTTTTTTATTCTAAAAAAGCGATTGAACCGCAAAGGACGCAAAGGAACGCGAAGGAACGCGAAGGAATTCCAAGACTTAAACAACTTAATCTGTTTATCAGAACGGTGATGCATTACCTTGCGAACCTTTGCGTCCTTTGCGGTGAAATGCCGTTTCCAAGATCATTCTACTCCAACTTTCGCCTGACTAAATCGCGCAGCGCCTGCCTATCCAGCTTGCCTAGCGCATTGCAGGGCAGCGCGGGGAGGCGGACAAAGCGTCGCGGACGCATTGCACCGGTCAACTCGTTGCGGCACCAGTTTTCCAGTGCTTCGTCGTCCGCTTCGGCAACCACGGCCGCCACCAGAAAGTCGCCCCAGACATCATCCGCCACCGAGGTCAGCGCGGCATCCGCGACGCCCTCGCAGCGCTTCAGCACCTCCTCCACTTGCTGCGGATGAACATTGGTTCCGCCGCTCACCAGCATGTCGTCATGGCGGCCCAGCACGGTCAGGTTGCCCTGTGCGTCGACACAACCCAGATCGCCGCTGGTAAACCAGCCCTGATCGAGCCCCAGCCCCATTTGCCGCTGGGGACTGGCATAACCCGCCATGACTGCAGCCCCGCGGATACGGATGCGGCCGATGCCGGACGTAGGCTGCCCATCCTCGCCCACCACTTCCACCTCTAACCCCGGCAAGGGCGAACCGACTTGGCCGGGTGCCCAGCCTTGCGGCATATCGCAGAGGGTCGCCACCTGGGAGCCGGTCTCGGACATGCCATAGCTGGCGCATACCGGCCAGCCTGCATCGCGGGCACGTTCCGCCAGCGCGGCGGACAGCGGCCCGCCGCCGATCAGCGCAACCTTGAGCGCAGGGGGCGGGGAATCGCGGCATATATCCAGCAGCCGGGCCAGCATCGCCGGCACCAGGGAAATATGGGTAATGCGGTATTTTTCCAGGTCATTCCAGACCTGCTGCGGGTCGAAGCCCTCATGCAGCACCACCGCCGCGCCGGCCTCGGCGCAACGGTAGAGGATCGCCATGCCGCCGATGTGGTAGAGCGGCAGACAGGCCAGCCAGGCATCCCCCGCTTGCAGCGGCAGGCGGCTGCGCGAGGCCAGCCCCCCGGCCTGCAAATTCGCACCGCTCAGCATCACGGCTTTCGGCTCTCCCTGGGTACCGCTGGTCGCGACGAACAATTCGATTCCATCCGCTACCGGCCCGCCAGCTGCTTGCAGCAACACCTCGCGCCGCTGCGGAGGAAGCGCGGGATTAAGCGGAAAAATGGCACGGCCAAGCCGGGAAGCGGCATGGGCGGACAGTGCCACCTCGGCCATCGACGCGGCTTGCAATGCCAGCACGGCTCCCTGCGTGCACTCAAGCTGTGGTGCCAGGGTATGCGCGTGATCGAGTAGTTGACGGTAGCTCAGGGTTTCGTCAGGCATGATCACCGCTACCGCGTCGGGGCGGGCGGCTGCCACTCGATTGACCCAGGAAGCGAGCAGGTTCAAGGTGGTTTATTCAGCTTTCATCGCACTATGCAGGCAGGCTATGCCGAAGCTCAGGTTGCGGTAGCGCACGTCGGCGAACCCGGCCTGCTCCATGGCGTGCTTGAACGCCTCCTGATCAGGGAAGCGGCGGATGGACTCGACCAGATAGGTATAGGCTTCCGGTTCGCGCGCAATCCATGCGCCGAGGCGTGGAATCACGGCGAACGAAAACAGGTCGTAGAAGGGTCTGATCGGAGCCCAGGGGCGGGAAAATTCCAGGCAGAGGAAACGGCCGCCCGGCTTGAGCACGCGCAACGCCTCTCTTAGCGCGTGTTCCAGGCTGGTGACGTTACGGATACCGAAAGCGATGGTGATGGTGTCCACCGATGAGGAGGCCAGCGGAATGCCCTCGCCGTTGCCGGCGAGCCATGCAACGTGGGGGATGCCGCGCTCGCGGCCGACGCCCATCATCGCCAGGCTCGGATCGCACACCACCACCTGGCAGTTGCCGTCGGCCATCAGTCTGGCCACATCCCCGGTGCCGCCTGCCAGGTCGACAATGACCTGCCCCGGCAAAGGCTGGGCGGCGCGCGCCAGGGAACGCTTCCACAGGCGATGGATGCCGAAACTCATGGCGTCGTTCATCAGGTCGTAGCGGCGGGCGACGCTGGCGAACACCCGGCGGATGCGGCGCCGCCGTTCGTCCTGGTCAACGTCCTGGTAACCGAAGGTATGGGAAAGGTCGGGCATCATTCACCACAGAGACACAGAGGCACAGAGAAAACCGGAACAATCTCTGTCTATCCTCTGTGTCTCTGTGCCTCTGTGGTTAAAAAGCCAATCAGGGCAAATCGCCGCGGCGGAACAGCAGGAAACCGCCGGTAGCCGCCAGCGTGCCCAGCACCACCGGGTAGATCAGGGCATAAATCTTGAACAGCGGGCCGCCGAAGTAATCGAAAATGACGTAGGCCGCCGGGCCGATCACCACCAGCTGCGGGTCGAACAGCATCAGCGCGGCGGTGCGGAACACCTGTAGCGGGTTGGCCAGGGCCGCGGCGACGACCACTTCGGGCGCGACGTGCCCCTGGATCATGATGCCGAGGAGAATCAAATCCAGGAACAACAGCATGGTCAGCCAAACCAGGAAGGCCGCACCCTGGGCGACGTCGATCGAACGCGCCACCGTGGAAATCAGCATGCCTATGCCGAGAAAGCACCAGGAAATGGAGGCCAGCAGGCCGGTGTAATACAGGAACATCTCCCACGGCACTTCGACTTCCTTGATCATGGCCCAGCCGGCGGCGGCCGCCATCGCCGCGAACACCGGCAGGAACACCACCAGGTAGCGTCCGACGATCTTGCCCCAGAACCAGGCGGAAAGGGAAACCGGCAGGGACAGCAGGTATTCGAAAACGCCCGCTTCGCGGTCACCGGCGACCGATCTCACGGTAGTGATCAGCACGAAGATCGGCAGGATCGCCATGGACAGCTGGATGTAGGTCACCAGCAATCGGGAAAGCCCGATGAAGCCGAGCACGCGCGACTCGGTCAGGCCGAAGGCGAACAGCAGCGCGACGATGCCGCCGAACACCAGGGAGTAAATCATGAACCAGCGCGCGCGCAGGGATTCCACGATGTCGAGTTTTGCGGTGAGCCAGAGATGTTTCATGTTTTATTCTTAATAAAGTTTCAAATTTAACCGCCGATCAACGCAGCTACGTAGGTTGGGGTGAACAACGTGAACCCCACCAGAAGTAGGCGCCTCCAGGCGACACTTCCATGCCGGAATCGCGACATGGCGGATATTTCCGGCGGCGTTGCGTTGGGGTTCGCTACGCTCACCGCCAACCTACATGGCTTTTATGATTATTTATCCAGTGCCAGCAGCCGCTTCCTGGCCTCGCCGAAATCGATGCTGCCGACATCCGCCTCGGACGTGGCGCCGAACCCGTAGCCCATCGGCGTGCGTTTTCCGGTCACATAGCGTGCGGCTCGGGCATCCAGCCACTTGCCGCTGCGGAAATCGGTGACCCAGATTTCCATTGCAGTATCGTTGCCCCAGGGCTGACCCTTGAGCCAGTGCACCGCGCAGCCGATGTCGTCGAATTTGAATACCTGCTTTTTCGGCCCGCCGCGCACCTGGACGGCGTAATGCCGGTCGCTGATTGCCATGCTGCAGCGCTTGCAGGTATCGCGGTCCCACTTGAGTTCAACCGGGCCGGTTTCCGGCTCGCGCGAGCAGGCAACCAGAAACAAGGCCACCGCACCCAGCAGAAAAATCCTTGCTGGCAGGCGCATCACTGCCCTCCATCCGGCTTGATTTCATCCAGGGAAATTTTGGTCAGCAACCCGACATAGCGCGACAGCATGCCGAGGAAGCGCAGGCGGTCCGGGCCGGCTATCATACCTTCCCACTCGGTGCCGTCGCCGGCATCGCGGAAGCTCCAGCCCGTCAACGCTTTGGCGATGGCCGCCTCGGGACGCCGCAACGTCAGGCGGCAGGCCAGCTTGCCGGAAAGCGAGGCGTCATCCGCCACCCGGTCGTCCAGCACCACCTTGCCGCGGTCCATCTCCAGCACGCGGTTGACCAGGGGCGCCACTTCATCCAGACGGTGGCTGGAAATCAGCATGGTGGTGTTTTGCAGCCGCTCCGCCAACAATTCGAAAAAGATGTGGCGGGCATCGGGATCGAGGTTGGCCGCCGGTTCGTCCATCACCAGGATATTGGTGTCGCGCCCCATGGCGATGGAGATCAGCAGTTTCTGCTTCATGCCGCCGGACAGTTTGACGAAAGGCAGGCGGGCTATCTTGCCGAGATCGAGACCGAGACGTTGGGCAACGTCTTCCATGCGCTTCCGCTCGCTGTTGCACAGCGACGCGGCAAAGCCGACCAGCTGGCCGACGGGCATTTTCAGAGGGGGCGGCAACTGCGGCACGAAGCCGATCTTTTGCAACACCTTGGTGCGCTCGCGCCGTGGCACCAGGCCATTCACCGTGACCTCGCCAGCGTAGACGTACTCGCCAAGCAGACAGCGGATGAGGGTGGTTTTTCCGGCGCCGTTGGAGCCGACCAGCGCGATCCGTTCGCCGAGCTCGATCTTCAGATCGATATCGTCGAGAACCTGGTTGCGCTTGAAGGTTTTTGAAACGTGATTAAAATTAATCATTTTTAGTATTCTGCTTCAATTCCTACATTATCTTTCTCAGGCCCTTGATCTCGAATTTCAAGGCACCGCTTGGGCAGACATCGATGCACATGCCGCAGCGGGTGCAGTCCGCACCGATGTCCAACTGGGCAGTCGGCGCCCGACCCTTGATGACGCAGTCCAGCACGTGAGGCACCTCGCAGACCTTGCGGCATTCGCCTTCATGGTGGCAGTTGGCCAGCTTGTAGGTCACGTGCAGGGGCGAAAACACGCCGACCATGCCGTAAGTCAGTCCGATCGGGCAGACATAACGGCACCATGCACGCCGCGAGTAGAATACCTCAAACAGCAGCAACAGCAACACCCACCCAAGCGCGAGCCCTGGACCGTAGATCAACGCCCGGCTGACGATGCCGACTGGCGAAATGGTTTCGAACACGGTATAGCCGGTGATGATCGCCATCAGGGCAAACAACACCCAGAACACCGTGCGCACACCGCGGTGGAAGGCATGGTCGGAAATCTTCTTTTTTTGCGCCAGGTACACGTGCAACCGCTCGGCATTTTCCGCCAGAAAATGATATGGGCAGGCCCAGGAGCAAAAGGTGCGTCCGCCCACCAGCAGCCACAGGACGAAAACCGTGCCGGTACCAATGAACAGGTTGACGATGATGTGCTTGTGCGCCAGCATCACCTGCAAGGCGGAATTCAGGTCGATCAGGTGAAAGCCCAGCATGCGCGAGGCGGTCATCGCTCCTTCCAGGATCTGGATATCGAGCCAGAAGGACACCGTGAACAGCAGGTTGATCGCGAGCAGCGTGATCCAGCGCCGC
>JAUYSN010000455.1 GCA_030696235.1 Sulfuricella sp.
GCTACAGTTGCTGGCCTATCATGCCGCCCTGCAAAAGGGAACGGACGTGGACAAGCCAAGAAATCTGGCAAAATCGGTCACAGTGGAATAATCCTAGGGAAGCGCTGATTTATTCGTCGCACCGGCGAAAGCCGGTGTCCAGTGCTTTGAATTTTCTAGATTCCGGCCTTCGCCGGAATGACGATTTGTCATTTAATCAGCGCTTCCCTAGAACCCGTCGGTTGGACGGGGTGGAGTGTGCGTTTTGGGGTGCAGGGCAAGGCGCAACGACGCGGAATGGTCGTTCCATATAAGGCTTTCTCGCGAGACAGGCAGGAAGCTATTGAACCTTAAAAAAGCATTTGAACCGCAAAGGACGCAAGGGACGCGAAGGAATTCAAGAACTTGAACAACTTAATCTGCTTACCCGATGGGTGATGCAAAATAATTCATTAACTCATTGCTTTACCTTGCGAACCTTAGCGCCCTTTGCGGTGAAATGCCGTTTTTAGGTTGAAACAACACCCAGGGCTAGAGTTGGCTACGCTGCGCCGGACTTTCTGCCGATACCGTGTTTCATGGCAAAGGTGGCGACCTGCACGCGGTTGTCGAGCCCGAGCTTTTCCAGGATGCTGCCCAGATGGTTGCGCACGGTGTTGTCCGATATGACCAGTTCATCGCCAATAGCCTTGTTGCTCATGCCGTGTGCAACCAAACCGACGATTTCCAGTTCGCGGGTTGTAAGCTTGCTGCTGGCATCCGATGCCAGCTTTCCCTGCATGGTTTCATCCATGACGGGAGAATGATGCAAGCCAGAACCCCGCGCGACAGTAGATATCGCCTGAAGAATTTGAGCCGGTTCGCTGGTTTTGGAGACGTAGCCGTCAACGCCGCGCTCTATGGCCTCCCGGATTTCGTGAGCTTCATCCGCAACGGTCAGCATGATCACCTTGATGCCGTATCGCTTCAGTTCGGGAACCAGCGTCAGTCCGTCCTCATCCCGCAAGTTACGATCCAGCAAGGCCACCTCCGCGCGCCCGCCGTCCCGCAGCCAGCCAAGGACGCCGCCGATCTCGGCAAACTGCCCGGCAACCGTGATTCCCTCTTCGCCGGCCTCGAGCAGGTGCGACAATCCCTTGCGAAACAGCGGGTGGTCGTCGATCAGAATGACGGAGATGCTCATGGCAGGCTGGCCAGACATTTTTCTACTTGCCGGCGCGTTCCTGCCGCGCCTGCTTGATCAACTGGTCGAGAGCCGACAGCAAGCCGGCATGGCTGCCGGTATTCGATACGGATGTGCGATATTTGCCATCCACGATAACCGCGGGAACACCGCTAATGGCGTAGGCCCGGGTAAGCTGCTTGGCACGCAATGCCTTGCTCTGGATGGAGAAGGAAGAATAGATATCGATAAAGCTCTTCCGGGGGATGCCCTGTTTTTCTACCCAGTCAAACAGTGCCTTGTCGTCATCGAAGCGAACGTGACGGACGTGAATGGCATTGAAAAATTCGCCATGCAGCCTCTCGGTCAGCCCCATGGCTTCGAAGGTATAAAACACTTTGGCAAAAGGCGCCCAGGAATCGCGGAAAATCGCCGGCAAGCGGCGGAACTCGACATCCTTGGGGAGCTGCTTCGCCCATTTGTTGATATCCGCCTCGAGGTCGAAACAATGCGGGCAGGTGTAGGCAAAAATTTCCAGAACCTCGATCTTTTTCCCGGTTTCAACCGCTTGCGGCGGGGAAAGCAGTTCATATTCCTTGCCGGGATGGATATCTGCTTTCGCAGCGAACCCGACCAGGGACAAAGCAATGGCCAGGAAAATACGCAGGGAAAAGGCACGGAAGAAAGGGGTAAAGCTCATATTGTCTACTCCAGATAAATAAGGAATTTCAGCAAGTTAATGTGTCGATGGCTCTTTAACCTTGACCAGGCTGGATGGAATGTCGTTCTGTGCGAGCAAGGTGCGAGAGCGGTTCATGTCCTCGATGTTGGTAAAGGGGCCGATGCGCACCCGGTGCCAGACCCCCTTGTCGGGGATGTCTGCCGTTTGGATGACCGCTTCCAGGCCGAGGAGGGCGAGACGCGCCTTCATGTTGTCGGCTTCGGCGGCGGCCTGAAATGAACCGACCTGAAGAAAATAACTCTCTTTTACGGCGCCTTCCTGCTTTGCGGCCTGCTTGATTTCTTGCTCCGACACCGGCTCCTCGCTGCCGGGCAGAATGGTATAGAAATCAAACCGGGGTTTGTCGTTCTTGCCGGCCACTTCGGCTGGCGCAGTCTTTTGCGCGGCGCCGCCATTTTTTGCCGCTGCCTTGGCGGCTTCCTCAGGCTGTTTGTCTCGGCTGGCGAAGGGCTTGGGGCTGAAGTTGATGTACAGGGCAACACCGATCGCTATGGCGAGACCGACGACCAGCCCGATCAGGACGCCCATAAATAACGGGCTACCCCCTTTCCTGGAGGAAGGACGGTCGAATTTTTTGTAATCGCGGCTCATAAAGTGACCAAATCTACATTTTTTCCGGGCTGCCGACGCCAAGCAGCGCCAACCCATTGCGCAACGCTTGCCGGACGGCGGTAATCAGTGCCAGACGGGCCAGTCGCAGAGCGTCATCCGGAACCAGAAACTGCTCCGCATTATAGTAACTGTGAAACTCGCCAGCCAGATCCTTGAGGTAATAGGCGATCAGGTGGGGGGAAAGTTCCCTGGCAGCGCTTTCCACAATACCCGAATAGTCGTTCAACAGGTTCATCAGGGCAAGCTCGTGCTTGCCGTTCAGGACGCCGGTTTCCGCCTCGGCCAATTCGGCTGCATCGCCCCCCCATTGCCCCAGCACGCTGCAGATTCGGGCATGAGCATACTGGATGTAGTACACCGGGTTCTCGTTGCTCTGCGATTTGGCCAGTTCCAGGTCGAAGTCGAGGTGCTGGTCGCTTTTGCGCAGCACGTAAAAAAACCGCGCAGCATCGTTGCCGACTTCCTCACGTAACTCGCGCAAGGTGACGAAATTTCCGCTGCGCGTGGACATCGGTAGTTTTTCCGCGCCGCGCCAGAGCACGGCGAACTGAACCAGGGCGATGACCAGTTGCTCGGCATCCAGCCCCAGTGCGGTCAGCGCGCCTTTGACGCGGGAAATGTAGCCATGGTGGTCTGCACCCCAGACATTAACGATGCGGTCGAAGCCGCGTTCGTATTTGTTCAGGTGATAGGCGATGTCGGAGGCGAAATAGGTGTAAAGGCCATTCTCGCGCTGTACCACGCGGTCTTTCTCGTCGCCGAAGCGGGTGGAGCGGAACCACTTCGCGCCATCCTGCAGGTAAATATGGCCGTGCTGCTCCAGGGTGGCGACGGCGCGATCCACCAGTCCGGTGTCGAATAGCGACTTTTCCGAGAACCAGGCGTCGAAGGTGACGCCGAACTCGGTCAGGTCGTTGCGGCAATCCTCCAGCTGCTCGGTCAGGGCATGGTTGTGGATGTAGGCGTAACCCTCGCCCAGCAATTTCTTGGCATTGGCGATCAGGGCGTCGAGATGGCCCTCGGCATCTTCCTCATGGGCGGGGGCGCTATCTAGAATGGGTCCCGGCTGGTGCAGGTAACGATCGCCGTGAGCTTCCTGGATCAGGCGTGCCATGTCGCGAACGTAGCCGCCCTGATAGGCGTTGGCGGGGAAGGCGACGTGCACGCCGTTCAGTTCCAGGTAGCGCAGCCAGGTGGAGAGCGCCAGGATATCCATCTGCCGGCCGGCATCGTTGACGTAATACTCACGGCTAACCTTATAGCCGGCAGCCTCCAGCACACTGGACAGGCTCATGCCGAATGCCGCGCCGCGTCCGTGGCCGACATGCAGCGGGCCGGTAGGGTTGGCGGAAACGAATTCGACCTGGACTTTGAGTCCTTGTCCCAGGGTGCTGCGTCCGAAATTCGACCCCTGCGTCAGGACTTGTTTGATGACCTGCTGCTTGGCATCCGGGGTCAAAAACAGGTTGATGAAGCCGGCTCCGGCAATTTCGGCCTTTTCCACAAAAGGCGAGGAGGGCAGGGCGTTGAGCAGTTTTTTCGCGATTTCCCGCGGATTGCCGCGCAATGGACGCGCCAGCTGCATCGCCAGATTGCAGGCGAAATCGCCGTGTTGCACCTGTTTGGGACGAGTGATTTCAAAAGCGATGCCGGCGTGTTCCGGCGCGACTTCTTTCAGGGCTTGGGCAAAAAGTTCGGAAAGGTGATGTTTCAAGGCGGCAACTCGTGCGTAAAACCGACATTTTAACGGCTATTCGCTCGTGCTGCACTAAAAGCTGACGGTTGGCGTTTCAGAGCGTGTTGACTTCTTTTTCGGCCATGCTGGCAAGGAAAGGCCCAGAAATAAATCTGCTCCCTTTGTTTCTCTTTCAGAAGTCTTAAGAAAAGTAACCAAAAGAAGGCGACCCACCCGCACCGGCCCTTCGGGCTACCCTCGGTTTTCCGGGTGAATCGGGGGCGGTGCAGAGGGGGAACCGGGTGGCGTGCATAGTGGGTTGATTCTCTCCACTTCCGGCCCCATTTTCCTTTGTCGAACGGCCTCAGCCCAGACGGGTGCGTTTGCTGCATGAGATTTGCCTATTCGTCCAGGCCGGACTGTAGATCACTCTCAAAGTCCTGGCCGCCGTAGAACACGCCGATGATGGATACCCGCTCGGCGTTCACGTCGAAAGCAATCACGCCCCGCTTTTTGTAGCTCGTGATGCGCAGGCCGGGGCGTATGTCATCGCGGCGGGTGCCTCGATGCGGGAAGGTCTGCAATCCCTCGCAATAGGTAACGATTGCACTGGTATAGCGCTCCGCAATCTCTGGTGACGCGGCCGCCGCGATGTAGCGATAGAGCTCCGCTAGTTGTTCTTGCGCTTCGGGTGTGAAAACGACGGGGTACTGCATCACGCTTTTGCGGTGGCCTTCTTGTGTTCGGCCGCGAGCGTGGCCCGCACCTTGTCAACGGTGACAGCCCGCGCC
>JAUYSN010000460.1 GCA_030696235.1 Sulfuricella sp.
ATAGCCGACAGGTCAAGCCGGGCGATGTCTTTGCCGCCTATCAGGGCGAGCGGCTGGATGGGCGCAAGTTCATCGCACAGGCCATTGCCGCCGGCGCCAACGCGGTGCTGTGGGAGCGCGAGAGTTTCGAGTGGAATGCCGGGTGGAAAGTGCCGAATCTGCCGGTCGATGGCTTGCGCGACAAAATCGGCGAGCTTGCCAGCCAGGTTTACGGCGAACCGTCGCGCCAGTTGCGCACTATCGGCATTACCGGCACCAACGGCAAAACTTCGTGCTGCCACTGGATTGCTCAATGCCTGACCGTACTGGGCAGAAAAACCGCCATGGTCGGCACGCTAGGCAACGGTTTTTCCGGCGCGCTGGCGCCTTCCGCCAACACCACGCCGGATGCAGTCAGTCTGCATGCGTTGCTGCGCGGCTACTTGGCTGAGGGTGCGAAGTGCGTGGCGATGGAAGTGTCGTCACACGGTCTGGCGCAGGGCCGGGTCAACGGCGTGCATTTTGACATCGCCGTGCTCACCAACCTGTCGCGCGACCATCTGGATTACCACGGCGACATGGCGTCCTACGCCGCCGCCAAGGCCGGCCTGTTCGCGTGGCCAGAGCTGCAATACGCGGTGCTCAACATGGATGACCCGTTTGGCGTCGAACTGGCCGGCAAGCTTGGTTGCAGCGGTGTGCAGACGGTGGGCTACAGCCTGGAAGGGAAGCATGAGGGTTGCCGCTTTGCCGTGCTGGCGCAGAACCTGGCGACGGACGAACAGGGCGTTCGCTTCAAGGCGGTTACGCCATGGGGGACGGCACAGTTGAGCAGCAAGTTGCTCGGCCGCTTCAACGCTTCCAACCTGCTGGCTGCGCTGGCGGTACTGCTGGTGAGCGGCATCGCACTGGAAGACGCGGTGCGCGAACTGGGCAAGGTTGAATCGGTTGCGGGCCGCATGCAGCGCCAGGGCGGCGAGGGCAAGCCGCTGGTGGTGGTGGACTACGCCCACACCCCGGATGCGCTGGAAAAGGTGCTCGGCACCCTGCGCGAAATCATGGGCGGCAAAAGCAGGTTGATCTGCGTGTTCGGCTGCGGCGGCGAGCGCGACCGCGGCAAGCGCCCGCTGATGGGCGAGGTGGCGTCGCGCCTGGCGGACAGCGTGATCGTGACCAGCGACAACCCGCGCGGCGAGGATGCCCGCGCCATCATCGACGAAATCATCGCCGGCATGGGTGCCAACTACCATGTGATCGATGACCGCGCTGCCGCCATAGACGCCGCGGTGCGCGGGGCACAGCCGGATGACGTGGTGCTGATCGCCGGCAAGGGTCACGAGGATTATCAGGAAATCAAGGGCGTGAAATGGCCCTTTGCCGATGCCGCTGTGGCACAACGAATTTTGTCCCAAATCGGGACTCCGACTTTAGCTATGCGCTGAAGCGCATGAAAGATCGTATGCAAGGA
>JAUYSN010000477.1 GCA_030696235.1 Sulfuricella sp.
GCACGGCACTGGCCGATACCAAGCCGGGTGCGGATGAGGTTGCGGTGAAGGCCGCCATCCAGAAGCAGTTTCCCGATATCAAGCTCGACAGCCTGCAAAAAACCCAATACGGTGGCCTGTATGAGGCCGTCATGGAGGGAAGCCAGGTTTTCTACACCGACAAAAATGCCAGTTTCATCCTTGTAGGCAACCTGATCGACGCCAAGACCCAGCGCAACGTGACCGAAGAACGGATGCGCGAACTGATGCGGGTGAAGTTCGATACTCTGCCGCTCGAGTTGGCAATCAAGCAGGTGAAAGGCAACGGCAAGCGCAAGATGGCGGTGTTCTCCGACCCGGATTGCCCTTATTGCAGGAAGCTCGATGCGGAAATGGAAAAGGTCACCGACGTGACGATCTACACTTTCCTCTATCCGATCGCCAGCCTCCATCCCCAGGCCGGAGATAAGGCCAAGGCAGTATGGTGCGCGCCTGATCGCGTCAAGGCGTGGGAAGATCTGATTCAGAAAGGAACCGTGCCACAGTCGGGCGGCAAGTGCGAAAACCCGTTGGCGAAAATCGCCGAGCTGGGTAAAAAGCTCAAGGTCAATGGCACGCCTACGATCATCTTTGCTGACGGAATGCGTGTTCCCGGCATGATTCCAGCCGCCAATCTGGAAAAGCTGCTTAACGGGGAGAGGCCACAGAATTGAAAGAATTCTGGAACCAGCGCTATAGCGGCGACGAATTTTTCTACGGTACCGCCCCCAACGCTTTTCTGGCCTCGCAACTTCACCGCTTCAAGCCAGGGCAAACCGTTCTGGCCGTGGCCGATGGCGAGGGACGGAACGGTGTCTGGCTTGCCCGGCAGGGACTGGATGTGACGGCGGTGGATTTTTCCCCGCTGGCAGTGGAGAAGGCGCAACGGCTGGCGGGGCAATATGGGGCGACTGTGCGCCACGAAATCAGCGACCTGTTTTCCTGGAGCTGGGGTGAAAACCGCTTTGATGTCATAGCTGCGATTTTCATCCAGTTTGTTGGTCCGGAACAGCGTCGTACTCTGAATGATCTGATGCTGCGCGCTCTCAAGCCTGGCGGCTTGCTGATCCTGCAGGGCTACCGGCCAAAGCAGCTGGAATACCAGACCGGCGGCCCTTCCAGTGAGGAGAACCTGTACACGGCGGAAAACCTGCGCGAGGAATTTTCTGCCATGGAAATTCTGCATCTCGCCGAACATGACGACGAGATTTGCGAAGGGGAGGGGCACTGCGGCATGTCGGCACTGGTGGATTTGGTAGCGCGCAAATGTTTTTAGGGCTATATTGAATTTAGATTCATTCTAAAGGGGCCTGGACATGAAAATTACCAAAAAGAAACTGCTCGAAGAACTCAACAAAGACCTGGAGTGGGAATACGCCGCGGCTGTACAGTACGTCCAGCACGCTTCCGCGATCACCGGTGCGCAGTACGAATCGATCCAGAAGGAACTGATCATTCACTCCCATGAGGAGATGATGCACGCCGTCATGTTGTCCGACCAGATTAATTTTCTTGGCGGAGTGCCCACGGTGGACGTGGAAATACGCGTAACCGCCAGCGACAGTCTGGCGATGCTGAAGCAGGATCTGAAGGGCGAGGACAACGCCATCAATCGCTACAAGGAAAGGATTGCCCAGGCCGAGGCGCTCAAGGAATACGGCCTGCGCCGGGTGCTCGAAGACATCCTGATCCAGGAAGAAGAACACAAGCGCGATCTGCTGACGGTGATCAAGTC
>JAUYSN010000031.1 GCA_030696235.1 Sulfuricella sp.
CCGACAGCGGCTTGTTTGTCGCGGAGCAGGTGCTGGCCAAGCACGACGAAAACTATATGCCGCCCGAAGCGGCCAGCGCGCTGGAACAGGCGCAAAAAGCCCAGAAAACCTTAGTTTCACCGAACTAATTTAGTTACACGGCAAGAAGGTAAATAATGATTCCAGAACTCGGCCATTTCTCGTTAATCCTGGCGCTGTTGCTGGCGCTGGTCCAAGGCATCCTGCCGCTGGTGGGCGCCGCGCGCAACAACCCGGCGTGGATGTCGGTCGCCAAACCGGCCGCTCGCGCCCAATTTCTCTTCGTCGCCATCGCCTTTGGATGTCTGGCTTATTCGTTTCTGACCAACGATTTTTCAGTCATGAACGTGACCCGAAACTCCCATTCCCGCCTCCCTGAAATTTACCGCTTCACCGCTACCTGGGGCTCGCATGAAGGCTCGATGCTGCTGTGGACATTTATTCTTGCCATGTGGACGCTGGCGGTGACCCTGTTCAGCCGCCATCTGCCTGAGGACATGATGGCGCGAGTGGTCGGCGTGATGGGCCTGGTCAGCTTCGGTTTCCTGCTGTTCATGTTGGCCACCTCCAATCCTTTCCTGCGCATGGAGATGGCCATGGACGGTTCCGATCTCAACCCCTTGCTGCAGGATCCGGGCATGGTTGTGCATCCGCCGATTCTGTACATGGGCTATGTCGGATTTTCCGTGGCTTTCGCTTTCGCGATAGCAGCGCTGCTTTCCGGCAAGCTGGATGCCAGCTGGGCGCGCTGGTCGCGCCCCTGGACCACGGCGGCATGGTCATTCCTGACGCTGGGCATCATGATGGGCAGCTGGTGGGCCTATTACGAGCTGGGCTGGGGCGGATGGTGGTTCTGGGACCCGGTGGAGAACGCCTCGCTGATGCCCTGGCTGGTGGGCACGGCGCTGATCCATTCCCTGGCGGTGACCGAGAAGCGCGGCAGCTTCAAGGCGTGGACGGTGTTTCTCGCCATCGGCGCATTCTCTCTGAGCCTGCTCGGCACTTTCCTGGTGCGCTCCGGCGTGCTGTCCTCGGTGCACTCTTTTGCTACCGATCCGACACGCGGCTTGTTCATTCTCATTTTCCTCCTGGTGGTGATCGGCGGCTCGCTGCTGCTGTTTGCCCTGCGCGCCTCTCAGGTTGGCTTGGGCGGCCGCTTCGCGCTGGTGTCGCGCGAATCCTTCCTGATGGTCAATAACATCCTGCTCCTGACGGCGACCGGATCGGTGCTGCTGGGTACGCTATACCCGCTATTTCTGGATGCGCTCGGGCTGGGCAAGATATCGGTCGGCCCTCCCTATTTCAATTCCGTCTTCGTCCCGCTCGTGGCACCGTTGATCTTCCTCAGCGGCATCGGCCCACTAGCGCGGTGGAAACAGGTGAATGTGCCTGAATTGGCCGCACGGCTGAAATGGGGTTTTGGTGGAAGCGTCCTGGTGGCATTGCTGCTGCCGTTTACGCTGGGGGAGTGGAAGCCGATGGTTTCCCTGGGCTATTTGCTGTCCCTGTGGATCGTCGTTACCGTTGCCATCGGCGTGCGTGGCCGCATGCGGACGAGTGCGGGCTGGTCGGCGAATTTTTACGGCATGAATCTCGCCCACCTTGGCGTGGCGGTCACCGTGATCGGCGTCACTATGGTGTCGGCCTACCAGACCGAGCGCAATGTGCGCATGGAGGTGGGCGATACCGTGACCGTGAAGGACTATACTTTCCGTTTCGATGGGGTGAAAGATCTGGAAGGCCCTAATTACAAGGGCTCGCGCGGCACCCTGGAAGTGCGCCGGAACGGCAAGCCGGTCTCCACCCTGCACCCGGAAAAACGTATTTACACTGCATCCGGTATGCCTTTCACCGAATCGGCGATCGACTACGGCTTGACGCGCGACCTGTATACCGCACTGGGCGAATCTCTGGATGGCGGCGCCTGGAGTGTGCGGCTGTTCCACAAGCCGTTCGTGGTATGGATCTGGATTGGTGCGGTGCTGATGGCTCTGGGCGGTTTGCTGGCGATCACCGACCGGCGCTATCGCACCTCGCGTAAGAAAGGAAGGGCTGCAGCATGAAGCGTTTCCTGATTCCCTTGGGTATTTTTATCGTATTGGTAGTCTTTCTCGGTATCGGCCTCAAGCTCGATCCGCGCGAAGTGCCTTCGCCGCTGATCGGCAAGCCGGCGCCCGATTTCAAACTTGCCCTGCTGTCCGATCCGGCCAAACAACTGAGCCCGGCGGACCTGCGCGGCAAAGTCTGGCTGTTCAATGTGTGGGCCTCATGGTGCGCTGCCTGCCGGCAGGAACACCCTCTGTTGCTTGATTTGGCGAGGCAGGGCGGCGTGCTGATCTATGGCATGGACTACAAGGACCAGCCAGGTGATGCGCAGGCCGTGCTGAATCGCTACGGGAATCCCTATGTGGAGACCGTGGTCGACCTCGATGGCCGGGCCGGCATCAACTACGGGGTGTATGGCGTCCCCGAGACCTATCTCATCGACAGGAACGGCATCATCCGCTACAAGCATATCGGCCCGCTGACCCAGGAAATTCTGGACAAGAAAATTCTTCCCCTGGTGAAGGAGTTGCAGCAATGAGACCGTGGATGATAGCTCTCGTACTATGGTTGCCGTTTGCCGCCCTGGCTGGTGAAGCCAAACCGTTAGCCGAAGATCCCGTGCTGGAGCAGCGCATGATCAAGCTCTCCGAGGACTTGCGCTGCCTGGTGTGCCAGAACGAATCGCTGGCGGGTTCCCATGCCGACCTGGCGCAGGATCTGCGCCAGGAAATTCGCGAACAGATGCGCGCCGGCAAGAGCGACGATCAGGTCGTCGACTACCTCACCCAGCGCTATGGCGATTTCGTGCTTTACAATCCGCCGGTCAAACCGCTGACCTGGCTGTTGTGGTTCGGCCCATTCGCGCTGCTGATCGGCGCGGTGGGCGGACTCTATGCCTATATCAAGCGACGCGGCAACCGCCTTGTCGACGCACCCTTATCCGAAGAAGAGAAGAAACGCGTGGCGGCTCTTCTGGGTAACGGACATCGCCCCGAATGATGAACATCACTTCTCGCCGTGTCCGTTCCCTCTCTCCTAGCTCTCTCCCAGAGGGCGAGAGGGACGATGCATCGCTCCGCGATGTTCACTCTAACAACGGAAATAAATCATGAGCAATTTCTGGACGATTTCGCTGTTCTGGGCGCTATTCCTTCTTTTTATCGCGGTGGCCCTGGCGTTTGTCCTGCCGCCATTGCTGCGGCGCGATGTCAGGTCTGGGCAGGTGGATAGAAAAGAGGCCAATGTCGCCATCTATTACGATCAGCTGGCCGAATTGAAGGCGGATCTCGATAGCGGCGAGCTGGATGCAGCGCAATACGAGGATGCCCGGCGTGAAATCGAAAAACGCCTGAGCGAAGATGTGCCGATGGAATCCACTCCTGTCGCGGCTTCCCAGGCAGGTCGCTGGCCGGGGTATGTGCTGGCCGGAGCGATTCCGGCGCTGGCGATCGCAATGTACATGGGTTTGGGCAACCCCGATGCACTGCTTGAGTCACGCGCTGACGTGGGGCAAGGTCAGCACAATGCGGCCCCCATGATTGCAGCCCTGGAAGCCAAGCTGAAGGCGAAGCCGGATGATGCCGCCGGCTGGTACATGCTGGCGCGCAGTTATGCCTCGATCGGAAAGTATGACGAGTCCGCACGGGCGTTCGAGAAAGCTGCCGAGCTGTTTCCCGACGATGCACGCCTGCTGGCGGACTACGCCGATGCGCTCGCCATGGCGCAGGGACAGAACTTGCAGGGCAAACCGCTGGAGCTGATCAATAAGGCGCTCAAGCTGAATCCGAATGATGAAAAGACGCTGAATCTTGCCGCTTCTGCCGCCTATCAGAACAAGGAGTTTGCTCAAGCCGCCGCGTATTGGCGGCGTTTGCTCAAGCTTATCCCGCCGGATGCGGATATCGCCAAGGATATTGCGGCAGCGATTGAAGAGGCCGACAAGCTTGCGGCCAGCCTCGGCGGCCTGGATAACCTGAGCAAGTTGAGCAAGAAAAGTGGCGTCGGCGAAAAAGGCGAACAACCGCTGCAGGGAGCGGCCGCTATTTCCGGCATGGTGACGGTGAGCAAGGAGCTCATCGCCAAGGTGAGCTCCACTGACAGGGTGTTCATTTTTGCGCAGGCGCCACAAGGCCCAAAAATGCCCATAGCCAGCTTGAAGATCGACTCCAAGCAGCTTCCCTACCGCTTCACGCTGGACGATTCCGTGTCCATGTCGCCGAACGACAGGCTTTCAAATCATGTTGAAGTGATGATCAGTGCGCGCGTGTCGAAGTCGGGTCAGGCCATGGCGCAAAGCGGCGACTTGCAGGGGAAAATCGGTCCGGTCAAACTCGGGCAGCAAGGCGTGGCGATCGTCATAGATACTGTCGTGCCCTGATCCCCCCGTTTATCCTAAAACCGGCGATTCACCGCGGAGAACGCGGAGGACGCTGAGGAAAAACAAGGTATTGCCAAGTTATGTTGAGTTACCCATTAGGTGAGTGCGTTTTTTACGTCAAGCATTTGAATTCCTTTGCGTCCTCCGCGTCCTCCGCGGTTCAATAGCTTTTTCCAGGTTTATTTCTTGTCGAATAGCCTGCGGTATTCGCCGTAGCCTTCTTTTTCCAGGTCTTCCTTCGGGATGAAGCGCAGCGATGCGGAGTTCATGCAGTAGCGCTTGCCGGTGGGGGCGGGGCCATCATCGAAGAGGTGCCCCAGGTGCGAGTCGCCGAGCTTGCTGCGGACCTCGGTGCGCGCCATCAGGTGCGAGCGGTCTTCGTGCAGGGCAACATGGGCCGGTTCCAGCGGTTTGGTGAAGCTGGGCCAGCCGGTGCCCGAATCGAATTTGTCGAGGGAACTGAACAGCGGCTCTCCTGACACGACATCGACGTAGATGCCTTCCTTCTTGTTGTCCCAATAGGCGTTGCGGAATGCCCATTCCGTGCCGTTTTCCTGTGTGACGTGATACTGCTCCGAGCCCAGACGCTTTTTCAGTTCGTTCGCGTCTGGCTTGCGGTATTTACTACCGTTCCATGCCATTGCCTGCCCCCCAAAATAATTTCGACAACAAACAGCATCGCGTGTTTCGATTTCATCGTGCCCTCTCTTGGTCCGGCTGAAGGTTATCGTACGGCAGGGCGATTCGTCCAAAGTTTATTCCAGACACCAAAACAAAAAAAGTATTCTCTCTTGACTAATGATGCCTGGGAATGGCAAATTTTGTAGCATAATGATTATTATGATGCTTGAATGGGCCACCGCTGGTAAAGCGGGCGACGAATGAAGGCTCCAGCGATTCTGGACTATAGATATTTCCTGCTCCTTTAAAAGGGTGATCGATGACGTCTGAGCAAGCTGATGTAAAGAATTCCTGGCATTTTGCACATGCGGAACTTGCGCGCGACGATCCCTTGCTCAGCTGCCTCATCCTCTTGACGCAGATGCAGAACAAGCCTTTTTCGGCGGATACCTTGACGGCAGGCCTGCCGCTCGTCGATTTAAAGCTTACCCCCGAACTTTTCCTACGCGCAGCCGCCCGAGCCGGGTTGTCTGCCCAGATCGTGAAGCGCTCTCTAGACAAGATTTCGAGCCTGGTTTTGCCGGCAGTGCTATTGCTGAATGACCAGCAAGCCTGTGTGCTGGTGCAAAAGGATAACGCGGGAAGGGCGCAGGTCATCATGCCGGAAACCGGCGTGGGAGTGAGAGACATTGCGCTGGATGAACTCGCACAGAATTATTCCGGCTTTGCCATCTTCACGCGGCCAGCCTACCAGTTTGATGCGCGCACCGCGGAAAGCGTGATTCCCCGGCCGGAGCACTGGTTCTGGGGCGTGCTGCAGCAGGCCTGGCCGATTTACGGCGAGGCGCTGGTGGCCTCCTTCCTGATCAATGTTTTTGCCCTGGTCACCCCGCTCTTCATCATGAATGTCTATGATCGGGTCGTGCCCAACCATGCGGTCGAGACGCTTTGGGTGCTGGCCATCGGGGCCGCACTGGTTTTCGGGTTTGACTTTCTGATGCGCACGCTGCGCGGCTATTTCATCGACGTGGCGGGCAAAAAGGTTGACGTCATTCTCTCGGCCAGCATTTTCGAAAAGATGATGGGCATCCAGATGGCGTCAAGGCCGGCATCCGTCGGCGTTTTTGCCAACAACCTGCAGGAATTCGAGTCCTTCCGTGATTTCCTGACCTCGGCCACGATCACCACGCTGATCGACCTGCCATTTATCTTCCTGTTTATTCTCATCATCTGGTGGATCGGCGGGCCGCTTGCACTGATACCTGCGATCGCCGTGCCGCTGGTCATCGCCGTGGG
>JAUYSN010000484.1 GCA_030696235.1 Sulfuricella sp.
GGCCGGGACTGCGCTCGGCCTGGGATTCGAGCAGCTTGTTGAGCGCATCCAGCATGGTCTTGACTTCGAGCAAGGCGTCCGCGAAGCCATGCGCAGCCTGCGCGCCGGCCAGCGGCAGGCGCACGCTGTCCTGCGGGAACACCAGGCGCAGATCGCGTGCGGCCTTTTCCAAAGCCGCAGCGCTCTCGGGCAGCTGGGCGAAATCCTTGGCCGACACCATGCCCTCGGCGTGGGCGTCGTGAGCCAGTTCGAGCAGCTGCGAGGTGCTCAGGTTCTCGCCGAAGAACAGACTGGCGGTTTCCGGCAGCTGGTGCGCCTCGTCGAAAATCACCGTGTTGCTGGCAGGCAGCAGTTCGGCCACACCCTCGTCGCGCAGCATCACGTCGGCGAAGAACAGATGGTGGTTGACCACCACCACGTCCGCACCTTGCGCGCGCTTGCGCGCTTCCATCACGAAGCACTCCTTGTGTTGCGGGCAGTCCTGGCCGAGGCAGTTTTCCCGCGTCGAGGTGACATAGGACCAGATGCCGGCATTCTCCGGCACTTCGCTCAGGGCGCTCTTGTCGCCGCTGTCGCTAGCCTTGGCGAACTTCTCGATTTTCGACAGGTAGACCGAATCGTCGCGGGTCATGAAGCGCCCTTCGTTCTTGGCGCGCTCGAGGTGGAAATGGTAGACGTAATTGGCGCGGCCCTTGAGCATCGCTATCGTCACCGGTACCTTCAGGGCATCGCGCATCGCCGGGATGTCGCGGAAAAAAAGCTGATCCTGCAGGGTCTTGGTACCGGTGGAAATGATCACCTTACCGCCGGCGAGCAGTGCCGGAGCCAGGTAGGCGTAGGTCTTGCCGGTGCCGGTACCTGCTTCGGCCACCAGGATTTCGTGCTTTTCGATGGCGGCGGAAATGGTCCGCGCCATCTCAAGCTGCTGGCTGCGAACGCGATAATCCTTGAAAGAGCGCGCGAGCACGCCGCCTTCGGCAAAAATGGAATCTAGATCAAGCAATTTTTCCAGGCTTCAAGGT
>JAUYSN010000485.1 GCA_030696235.1 Sulfuricella sp.
GCTTGCGCTTGTTGACCACCCCGGTGTTCGAGGCCGCCGGTTTCTTTTCGGCTGTCACTTTCGTGCCCTTTCGGGTTTGTGAAACATCGGCGCATCGTCCTGAAGGATCAACTCCGGATTGGAGAAGGGCGCCAAGCGTTCAAGAAAATCGAGCGCTTCCATCAGCGGGGCATTCTTGAAAAACCGTGCGTGAGGAATTTCCATCCACAGCCGGTCCGCGTAGGCATACAGTTTGTAAGGGGTGTCGCCGATGCCATTGTTATTGCGGTCGAACCCCTGATAGTCGTCCCAATAATTGCCGTGCCACTCGTTGCGCTTGGACGAACCGGCCCCTCCCACCGCCACGTCGGTCAGGTTACCCTCAAAAATATTCCTTTTGAAGATATTGCCTTCCCGGTCACTATTGAACATCACGCCGATGCCGTTGTAGGCAATGCGGTTACCCTCGATGCGGATCGTCGAGTCCGGCTCAAAAGGGGAAAGGTCCGAGCTTATTCCTGTGCCGCAGTAGATGATCTCGTTGTTCTCGACCACCGCCCCGCTCGCCTCCTTGAAACCGATGCCCATGCCGGTCGACCCGGTGGAATGGGAGATTACGTTGTTACGCACTATCATGTCGTTGGTGTACATCAGGTAAATCCCCACCGAATTGTCATAATAGTGATTGCTATCCACCACATTGTGGCCGGCAAACATGAAATGCAGGGAATACCGGCTTCTGACCGCCCTGTTCTTCAAGAACACATTGCCGTTGGAATACCACACTACGGTATCCCTCGAATCGGAAATGTCATTGGATTCAATCCGGTTGTTCATGCTGTACCAGAGCCGGATGGCATCCCCGCGCACCCCCAGCTCGACTGGCTTGGACTTGATCCTGTTGCTGCGAACGATGTTGTTGTTTGCTTGCTTGAGGTCGATGCCGAACAGACAATCGTCGATAACCAGGGATTCGATATAGTTGTTGTTGCCGCGCACGTTGAGGCAGGCGTCGTCTGCATCGTGCGACGAACCGGAGCCGGTAATGCGCAATCCGCGCAGTGTGGAACTGTTGGTTTTTAGCACGAAAACCGTGCCCTTGTTGCCGCCGTCGATAGTGACCTTGCCGCCGCCGTCGATCACGATCGGCTTGTCCACCAGCACCGGTCCGGCATAGAGGCCGGGCTTGGGCTTGAGCGTCCCGCCTGCGGGAGTGGCGTCAACCAGCTTCTGGAAAGGGATCAAGGAATGGATGCGGGGGTCGCGCTCGTAGAGTGGAATCAGTACTATGGGTTTATCCACGTCCACGCGCGGAGCGGTGCTCAAGTCGGGGCTGCTCCCGAACTCGGCGGCAACACCCACTGAAAGAGGTGCCACCAGCAATATCCACGCAAATGCTGTTCGCAAACAGTTAATCACAATCTCAACTTTAATTTGGGTTAACCCTCTAAAGGGCCGCAAGAATTCCCCAGCCAATTAGACTGGGGAATTGCGCATTCTATCCCTTCAAGCCTGTCCTTCCCGCATCATTTTGCGGCGAATCAGGAGTGCCGGGAGTAGCGCGGCAGACGCGGCCAGCAAAATGGCATAGCCATAGTAGGGGTAGGAATAGGTGCTGAACTGCGCCACCTTGCCCTCGCCGAATACGGTCGGCATGAAGGGTTTGACGGTGAAGGCGCCCCAGGGATGCAGGTTATGCCCGAAGAACCACAGCCAGCCCGCGTAATCCAGCACGAAGAAAACCGGAAGCAGTGCAGGAACCAGGGCCAGCAGCAGAGAAAACTGACGAATTTTCCAGACTCCCAGCATGATGATCAGCATCGCCACAACCAGGCCCGCCATCGCCGCCTTGGTCGCCAGCTTCAGATTGGCCACCCAGCGATCCAGTATCTCGGGCTGATTGAAGAAGGTGCTCGCCTCGCGATAATAGTGGTCGGAAAATGCGTTCAGTTGGCC
>JAUYSN010000488.1 GCA_030696235.1 Sulfuricella sp.
TGGCCGAGAACTACCCTGAGCTGAAGGCCAACGACAGTTTCCAGCATCTGCAGCAGCGTATCAGCGGCCTTGAAAACGGCATCGCCGACCGCCGCGAGCTGTACAACGAGGCGGTCAACCTCAACAACGTGCGCATCGAGCAGTTCCCCGACGTGATCGTGGCGCGCATGTTCAACTTCCAGCCCGCCGACCTGCTCGAATTCGACGCCACAGAATTAACCGACGTCAACGTGAAACAGTTATTCAATAGTTGATGTTCGAGGGTCTCAGGCAGCACTACGTCAACCTGCTGACTTCCGGTGGGCATCTGGTACTGCTCTTCGCCGGCTGGCAAATCGACAGCAGGGAAGCGTGGCCGATCATACTGGGGCTGATCAGCGCCATCAGCTTTTTCGCCTGGATCGGCAACCAGCGCCGCAGCCGCCTGATTCTCGACACCCCCACCTCCCGAATTGGCTCGGCCGCCCAGGGCTATGTCGAGCTAACAGGCCGCGCCAAACAGGTGCATGACATCCCGCTGCTGAGCAAACTCACCCTGCTGCCCTGCGTGTGGTACCGCTACATCATCGAGCAGCGGCGCAACGACGACAAGGGCTACGACATCGTGGAACAGGGCACGAGCGATGACACCATCCTGATCGACGACGGTAGCGGGCAGTGCTTCGTCGACCCGGACTACGCCGAGATCGTCACCCGCCACAAGCAGGTATGGAGCAAGGACGACTACCGCCACACCGAATACCTGCTTTCCCCGCTCGACACCCTCTATGCCATCGGTGAATTCACCACCCTGGGCGGGCCAAACAGCGATCTTGATTTCAAGGGCGATCTCAACGCCCTGCTCACCGAGTGGAAGCGCGACAAGGCGCGCCTGCTGGAGCGTTTCGATCTCAACAAGGACGGCCAGATCGACCCGCAAGAATGGGAACTGGCGGTGCTCGCAGCCAAGCGCGAAGTGGCGAAGCAACACGGAGAAATCCGCCTCAAGGACGGCGTGCACCTGATGCGCAAACCTGGGGACGGCCGGCTGTTCCTGCTTTCCAACCTGCCGGAGGAGAATCTGGCACGGAAATACGTGCTGTGGGGCTGGTTCCACCTGCTGACGTTCGTGGGAGCAACTGGCAGCGCGGCCTACTTGCTGGGGGTCTGAGTCAGTTCGAATCACGTTTTCAATAGCTCAATCCATACTTGAATAGTCAGGTATTCGGGCTATATTTAAATTGGGTTCAAACCACAGACAGGAGCAAGACATGACTGATCAAATCCAAATCACCATCGACCGGGAGGTCTACGACCGGCTGCAAATGCTTATGGTACCTCCCATCAATGATGCCAATGCAGTGATCAAGGAGCTGTTGTATCACGATGGGCGTACCAGTCGGGCCGCCGTTGCGCTGGGGGCCGCTGAGCAACACTTCACTTATGCTCAGGAACTCGAACGCTCCAGTCAGGGCATCTACGATTGCGGAGGGGGGACTTAAGCCGGCTACGCAGCTAACGCCGCCCAGCCGGCTTATTGAACAGTGGCGCCGGATCGCGAAGCATCATATCCGGTGCGGAAAACGGCGCCAGTCGTTCGAGAAAATCCAGTAATTCCAGCACTGGTGAATTGCGAAAGAAGCGCGCCTTGGGTATCTCCATCCAGATCCGGTCGGCATAGGCATACAGTTCGTAAGACGTATCGCCGACGCCGTCATGGTTGAGGTCGAAACCCTGGTAATCGTCCCAGTAGTTGCCGCGCCAGTCGTTTTTGCTCGCATCGCCGCTGCCAAACATCATCGAGACATGAATGAGATTGTTCTCGAAGCTGTTATTGTGGAGAACATGACCGCCCCGCTCGCCGGAAAACTGGATTCCGATAACATTGTGGGCAAAACGGTTGTCTCGCAGCACGGTCTTGTCAGCCGGTTCGATGGGCGAGTCGGCCAGCAATCCCACCGCACAGTGGACGACTTCGTTACCCTCCGCCAGGCCCTCCGCGCTTTTCTTGAAGGCCAGCCCCGCCCCGCTCACGCCGAGCGAATGGAAAATCCGGTTGCGCCGGACCTTCACCCGGTCCGAATTCAGCACGATGACGCCGGTGGCGTTGTGCGCGAGGGCGTTGCGCTCAATCGCGCTGTCCGGCGAAAAAATCAGGTGGATGCCGTAACGGCTGTTGCGGATGATGTTGCCGATGACGCGATTGCGCGGCGAATTCATCAGGGTGACGTCGCGCGACTGGTCGATGTCGTTGCCCTCGACCAGGTTGTCCATGCTGTACCAAAGGCGGATCGCCTCGCCCCGCATCGCCAGCTCAGCCGGTTTGGAGCGTATTCGATTACGCCGCAAAGTGTTCTGGTTGGCCTGTTTCAGGCTGATGCCGAAGAGCGTGCCGTCAATCACGTTGTCCTCGATGTTGTTGCCGTTACCGGTCAGCGCGATGCCGGTATCCACCCGGTCGTGGGAGCTGCCCGAGTTCGTCAGCCGCAAACCCCGCACCACCGCCCCACTGGTGTTCACGATCAGCACCGAGCCGGTGCCGCCGCCGTCGACTGTGACCTTGCCGCCGCCATCGACGATGATCTGGCGCGAAATCAGCGCCGGCCCGGCATAGACCCCTGGCTTGGGATGCAAGATTCCGCCGGTGGGCGTGGCGTCGATCAGGGCCTGGAAGGAAGGGTAGGCTGCCGACGCAGCCAGGGGACACACCAGCAGAAACAGGAAAAGAAAAATTTGGGTCACAAGTGAACACGCATAAAACGATCTTGGCTATGTAACAGCATTTTCAAGCTGCTGACAATGAGCTATATCAATTCAACTCATTCCTGCTTTGCCAGTCATACAAAACGCGCGTAAGGCGGAAACATGGTAGGGCGGATGAGGCCGCAGGCCGTTATCCGCCGTATGGGGATTATTTCATGCGGCGGATAACGCTGCGCTCATCCGCCCTACGAGTTCTACGAGTTCTGTTTCGCTTCCAGCTCTTCCCAGCGCGCCAGGGCGGCCAGCAGCGCTTCCTCGATCTCGGCGGTGCGCGCCTGCAGACGCTTTGCCTCCTCGGGGTCGGCGCGATAAAGTTCGCCGTCCGCCAGCTTTGCGCCGAGCATGGACTGCTCCTGCTCCAGCGCCTCGATCTGTCCCGGCAAGGTTTCCAGTTCGCGGTTTTCCTTGAAGGACAACTTGATTTTTGCCGCCGGCTTTTCCTGTGCCGGCTTCGGTTTGGCGGTAGCGGCCTTCTTCTCCGCTTCCGTTTCCGGGCGGGGACGGTAGCGCAGCCAGTCCTCGTAGCCGCCGGCATACTCGGCCAGCCGGCCATCCCCTTCGAAGGCGATGGTCGAAGTCACCACGTTGTCGAGGAACGTCCGGTCATGGCTCACCAGAAACAGGGTGCCGGAATATTCAAGCAGCAGCTCTTCGAGGAGCTCCAGGGTTTCGATGTCGAGGTCATTGGTCGGCTCGTCCAGCACCAGCACGTTGGCGGGGCGGGTGAACAAACGCGCCAGCAGCAGACGATTGCGCTCGCCGCCGCTGAGTGAAGAAACCTTGGCGCGCGCCCGCTGAGGCGGAAAGAGGAAATCGCCGAGATAGCTGATGACGTGTTTCTTCACCTCGCCGATTTCGACGAAGTCGTTACCCTGACTGATGGTGTCGATCAGGGTCGCCTCCTCGTTGAGCTGCTCGCGCATCTGGTCGAAATAGGCCACGGCGAGCTTGGTGCCGCTCTTCACCGTGCCGGAATCGGGCTGCAGCTCGCCCAGGATGAGCTTGAGCAGGGTGGTTTTCCCGGCGCCGTTCGGCCCGATCAGGCCGATGCGGTCGCCGCGCATGATGCGCGTGGAGAAATCGCGGATGATGGGCTTGTCGCCGAAAGACTTTGAAACATGCTCCAGTTCCGCCACCAGCTTGCCGGAGCGGTCGCCTGCGTCGAGCGCCAGACGGGCCTTGCCGGTCTGGTTGATGCGCGCCGTATGTTCGCGGCGCAGCTGCTCCAGCCGCCGTACCCGGCCTTCGTTGCGGGTGCGCCGGGCTTTGATGCCCTGGCGTATCCATACCTCTTCCTGCGCCAGGACCTTGTCGAATTTTGCGTTCAGGACCTCTTCAGCTTCCAGCATCTCCTGCTTTCTGCGCTGAAAAGCGGAGAAATTGCCGGGAAAACTCGCCAGCTGGCCCCGATCCAGTTCGATGATGCGGGTGGCGACGTTGTCGAGAAAGCGCCGGTCGTGAGTGACGAACAGCACGCCGCCGGCAAAGGATTTGAGCAGCTCTTCCAGCCACTCGATGGCGGCCAGGTCGAGGTGGTTGGTGGGCTCGTCCAGCACCAGCACATCCGGCTCTGCGACCAGCGCCCGGGCCAGCGCCACGCGCTTCTTCCAGCCGCCGGAAAGCGATGAAACCAGTGCATCCTCGGGCAGCGCCAGGCGGCTCATCACCGCGTCGATACGGCTTTGCTGGCGCCAGCCGTCACGCGCCTCCAGTTCGGTCTGCAACACCTGCATGTGCTCCAGCAGCGCATCGGTATCCGCACCCTCCTCCCCCAGCGCATGGGAAACGGCATGGTAGTCGATCAGCAATTGGCTCAACCCCACCAGTCCCTCCGCCACCGCCTCGAATACGGTGTGATCGGGATCGAGCTGCGGCTCCTGGGGCACATAGGCCAGATTCAGCCCGGGCGCGCGCCATACCTTGCCGTCGTCGGGCATAGCCACGCCGGCGATGATTTTCAGCAGGCTGGACTTGCCGCCGCCGTTGCGTCCGATCAGGCCCACCCGCTCGCCGAGGTCGAGCTGTAAATCCGCCTGATCCAGCAAGGGATGGTGGCCATAGGCGAGAGAAAGTTTTTCCAGGGTGATGACGGGCATAATGGTATAGCGGAGTGATTTTAACGAAAGGCGGATTTTACACCGTGCAGGTCAAACCGGGCGATTTAACCAAAAAACTTCCTCACCGCAGAGGATGCCGGACAATTCAACCTAAAAACGGCATTTCACCGCAAAGGACGCGAAGGTTCGCAAAGTAAAAATCGGGTTAATGAATGGTAATGCATCACCCATCTGACAAACAGATTAAGTTGTTTAAGTCTTTGAATTCCTTCGCGTCCATTGCGTCCTTTGCGGTTAAACCGCTTTTTTCGGTTCAAAGACTCAATGGGGTTTTTCAAGCTTGAACAGGCTAACGATTTCTTCTGCCGGAACCGGGCGACTTAAATGGTACCCCTGGTATTCGTCGCATTTCTGCACACCCAGGAATTCAAGCTGTTCCCCGGTTTCCACGCCTTCGGCGATCACACTCAGGCCCAAGCTGCGCCCCAGGCTGATGACGGCCACGGCGATTGCCGCATCGTTCGAATCGGTAATGATGTCCCGCACGAAAGATCGGTCGATCTTGAGGCGGTCGATCGGAAAGCGCTTAAGGTAGCTGAGCGAGGAATAGCCGGTGCCGAAGTCGTCGATTGCCACCAGCACGCCGCGACTCTTGAGGCGTCCCAGTATCATGCTGGTCTTGCTGGTGTTTTCCATCAGCAAGCCCTCAGTCAGCTCAAGCTCCAGCAGATTGGGGCTGATCCCCGTTTCCCGCAAAATGCTATCGATCATTTCCACCAGGTTATCCTGGCGGAACTGACGTGCGGATAAATTCACCGCCATGCGCAGGGGGGGCAGTCCGGCATCCTGCCAGGCCCGGCACTGGGCGCAGGCAGTGTGCAGCACCCACTCGCCGACGGGGATGATCAGATTGTTCTCTTCCAGCAACGGGATAAACTCATTCGGCAGAACCAGGCCCCGCTCGGGATGGTTCCAGCGCAGCAGCGCTTCCACGCCGATCACCCGCCCACTTTTTATGTCCACCTGGGGCTGGTAGTAGAGGGAAAACTCTTCTCTCTCCATGGCTCGCCGCAACGCGCCTTCCATGGCAAAGCGCTCAATCGCGAGCGCATTCATGTCCGTGGTGTAAAAACGGAAATGATTGCGGCCATATTCCTTGGCACTGTACATCGCGGCATCGGCATTCTTGAGCAGGCTATCGCTGTCGTGGCCGTCCATGGGGTAGATGGTGATTCCCATGCTGGGCGTGACATAAATCTCCTGGCTGGAGAGCGCAAAGGGCAGGGAAAAAATATCCACGATTTTCTGTGCGATCAACGCAATTTCTTCAATCTCCGACACCCCTTCCAGAACAATGGCAAATTCGTCACCGCCAATCCGCGCCAGGGTGTCATCCTCCAGCACGCAGTGGCGAAGGCGATCCGCAATATCCTGTAGCAGCAGGTCGCCATGGGTGTGCCCAAGGGTATCGTTAATGTTCTTGAAATTGTCTATGTCGAGCAGTAGCACCGCGACCATCTGGTGGCTGTGGGCAGACCGGCTGATCGCATGCCCAAGGCGGTCGAGAAACAGAAAGCGGTTCGGCAGTCCCGTCAGCACATCGAAGTGGGTCACCTGGATCAGGTTCTGTTCCGCCTCTTTATGGGTGCGAAGTG
>JAUYSN010000490.1 GCA_030696235.1 Sulfuricella sp.
GGGATGTAACCCGGCTGCAATCTTTGCAAACGTTCTGCCTGGTTGGCAGGATGGCCTGAGACTAAGGCGATCCAGAAGAACCAGAATACGCCGGCGATAAAGCCGAAGGTCATGATGCTGAACCAGTTCAGCGCGCTGGCCGCGCCGCGGCGTAAAGTGTTGACGCCTGGTGCGGCCAGCAGTGAGAGTGGCAGCAGCATCGGCAGGGCATAGAGCTCGCGCGCGTCGGAAGCCAGGCTGAATACCCCCAGCATCACCAGGAAGGCGGTGAGTGCAAGCTGAACCTCGGCTTGCCTGAAGACAATGCGCCGTCCCTGCCACAGCGTCCATAGCGCAATCGGCAGGGCTGGCCAGGCGAACCAGGGCAGGGTTTTTAAATAATACCCGTGATCGCTGCCGGGGCCGAGTTTGGCAAATCCCAGGAATCGCCCCAGGTTGTTGATCCAGAACCATTCCCTGAACAGTTCCGGCGAGCGCAGATAAAGCAGGGTCGGCCAAATGGTGAGCCAGGGCACAGCTGCGAGGAATGCTATTGCAAGGCACAGCACGTAATTCCGGCTGCGCCAGTGGCGGAATACGAGCGGCAACAGCAGGGCCGTCAGCCCAATGATCCCAGGTGCGATCAGGCCCTTGGCCATGAAGCCGATACCGGTTCCCGTGCCGAGCCAGAAACCTGCCAGTACGAATCTCCTGCGACTCAGAGCCAAGCCGTAGATGGCCATTGCAAAACCGGCCAGCAATGCGGTGTCGGTGATCATTTCATGGCCACGTATCAGCAGTCCCAGGCAGCCAATCAGGATTAGTACGGTGAGGCGGCCATGGCCCTTACCCCACAGTTCCCTGCCTGTCAGCCCGGAGAGCAGCAGCGCGATCGCCATGAAAAAGCCGGTGGTCAGGCGCGCTGCATCATGCAGAGGGAGTGCGAAGGAGAATATTTTTCCGAATAGCGCCGCAGTGATGTAATACAGCGGCGGCTTCTCCATGAAAGGCTCGCCACCCAGGGTCGGTACGATCCAGTCGCCGCTTTGGAGAATATGGTATATCAGCCCGAAGGTGTAGGCTTCATCGGGTTTCCAGGGCTGATGGCCGATCAGGCCGGGCAGTATCCAGGCAAGGCAGAGCGCGGCAAGCAGGAACAAGGTTGAACGCGTGCTGAAATAGGTAATGTCTGTGGGTTGGCTCATTGCCATCTCTGTGTTCTCTGTGGCTTGAACTGCTGTTCCTGGGTTTATTTTAGCCAACCCGGCATAAACAAAAAAGGCAGCTTCAAGCTGCCTTTATGTTGCTGCGTAGCGTCGAAGCTTACTTCATGCCGTATTTCTGGCGGAACTTCTCGACGCGGCCGGCGGTGTCGACGATCTTCTGCTTGCCGGTGTAGAACGGGTGGCACATCGAGCAGACTTCAATGCCCAGCGCCTTGTTCATGGTGGAGCGGGTCTTGAACTTGGCGCCGCAGCTGCAAGTTACGTCGATTTCGTTGTAGTCGGGATGAATTTCCGGTTTCATGGCTTAAATCCTTGGAATCTGGCGGCTTTTTTTAGGGCCGAATTCTTGAAAAAGAGGGATTATCCTCTAAAAAATGGGCTTTATCAAGTCCGGTTATTACCGGCGCATGGAATCGAAAAAGTCCGCGTTGTTCTTGGTTGCCTTGATCTTGTCGATCAGAAACTCCGTTGCCTCCAGATCATCCATCGGGTAGAGCAGTTTACGCAGCACCCAGATTTTTTGCAGGATGTCGGGTTTGATCAGCAATTCTTCCTTGCGGGTGCCGGAGCGGTTGACGTTGATCGCCGGATACAGGCGCTTCTCCGCCATTTTGCGATCCATGTGAATTTCCATGTTGCCGGTGCCCTTGAATTCCTCGTAGATCACGTCGTCCATGCGTGAACCGGTGTCCACCAGCGCAGTGGCGATGATGGTGAGCGAGCCGCCTTCCTCGATGTTGCGCGCCGCGCCGAAGAAGCGCTTCGGGCGTTGCAGGGCGTTGGCGTCCACGCCGCCGGTGAGCACCTTGCCGGAAGACGGTACCACGGTGTTGTAGGCGCGCGCC
>JAUYSN010000002.1 GCA_030696235.1 Sulfuricella sp.
GGCGCGCCCTGCAAATTGGCATCGGCGCTAAAGTCGGACTGGCGCAGGCGGTGATCGACATTGCCGCTGCCGATGCCGCGCAGCAGTTTCTGCAGCAGATAAAGTTCTTCCAGGGTGGAGTGCGGCGATGCCAGCGCAGCGATCTGTTCCTCGCCCTGCTCGTCGCGGATGCGCTTGAGTCCGCCGGCAACGAATTCCAGCGCCTCCGGCCAGTCGCACTCGTGCCACTCGCCATTGCGCTTGATCATCGGGCGCTGCAACCTATCTTCAGCGTTCAAGCCCTCGTAGGCGAAACGCTCCTTGTCCGACAGCCAGCACTCGTTGATCTCTTCGTTGTCGCGCGGCAACACGCGGAAAACCCGATTGTTCTTGGTCTGCACGCTGAGATTGGCACCCAGGCCATCATGGGGGCTGACGGAGGGGCGCGTGGTCAGCTCCCAGGCCCGCGCGCTGTAGCGAAACGGCTTGCTGGTCAACGCGCCGACCGGGCACAGGTCGATGATATTGCCGGACAGCTCGGAATTGATCGAACGCTCGATGAAGGTGGTGATTTCGGCGTGCTCGCCGCGGCCGATCTGACCCATCTCCATCATCCCGCCGATTTCCTGGCCGAAGCGCACACAGCGGGTACAGTTGATACAGCGCGTCATGTCGGTGGTAATCAGGGGGCCGATGTTCTTGTTGAACACCACGCGCTTTTCTTCGGCGTAGCGCGAGGCACCCGCGCCGTAACCCACTGCCAGATCCTGCAATTCGCACTCGCCGCCCTGATCGCAGATCGGGCAGTCGAGCGGATGGTTGATCAGGAGGAACTCCATCACCGCCTTCTGCGCCTTGATCGCAGTCTCGGAGCGCGTCATCACCTTCATGCCCTCGGTCACCGGCGTGGCGCAGGCCGGCATCGGCTTCGGCGCCTTCTCGACCTGAACCAGGCACATGCGGCAGTTGGCGGCGACGGAAAGCTTCTTGTGGTAGCAGAAGCGCGGAATATAGATGCCCGCCGCATCGGCCACATCCATGATGGTGCTGCCCGGTTCGACCGTTAGCTGTCTACCGTCTATTTCAATATTTAGCATATGGGCACCTCTAAAAACCCAGATTTCATCCCAACTGCTGCGTTGCGGAAAAAAATTTCTTGCTTACATATCAACCATATGCTGCGCGGCGAAATTTTTTCCGCGCCTTGCATTTGGGCGAACTCTGAATTTTTAGAGGTGCCCATATTCTTAAACCATGCACTTCTTGTGCTGGATGTGGTGCTCGAATTCGTTGCGGAAATGCTTGAGCATGCCCTGCACCGGCATCGCCGCGGCATCGCCCAGAGCGCAGATAGTGCGGCCCATGATGTTGCCGGCCACCGAGTCGAGCAGGTCGAGGTCTTCCGGCCGCCCCTGGCCGTGCTCGATGCGGTGGATAACGCGGTACAGCCAGCCGGTGCCCTCGCGACACGGCGTGCACTGGCCGCAGGATTCCTCGAAATAGAAGTAGGACAGCCGCTCCAGCGCGCGCACCATGCACACCGTGTCGTCCATCACGATCACCGAGCCCGCGCCGAGGTAGGAGCCGGCCTTGGCGATGGAATCGTAGTCCATGGTCAGGTCCATCATGATCTCTCCCGGCAGCACCGGCACCGAGGAGCCGCCCGGAATCACCGCTTTCAGCTTGCGTCCACCCTTCACACCGCCCGCCATTGCGAGCAGTTCGCTGAACGGGGTGCCCATGCCGATTTCGAAGTTGCCGGGATTGTTGACGTGACCGGAAACGGAAAAAATCTTGGTGCCGCCGTTATTCGGCTTGCCCAGTTCGAGGAATTTCTGGCCGCCATGCTTGATGATGTAGGGAATCGAGGCCAGCGTCTCGGTGTTGTTGATGGTAGTCGGCTTGCCATACAGGCCGAAGCTCGCCGGAAATGGCGGCTTGAAGCGCGGCTGGCCTTTCTTGCCCTCGAGCGATTCGAGCAGCGCGGTTTCCTCGCCGCAGACGTAGGCGCCATAGCCATGATGGGCATGGATATCGAAGTCCCAGCCGGAGCCGAGTATGTTCTTGCCCAGCAGGCCGGCGGCGCGCGCCTCGTCCAGGGCCTCTTCGAAGCGCTCGTACTCCGCCCAGATCTCGCCGTGGATGTAATTGTAGC
>JAUYSN010000021.1 GCA_030696235.1 Sulfuricella sp.
GGGCTTCACGCCCTTGAATCCCTTCATGTCCAAGGTAAGGATGCGGCGGCGGAAGGCAACCGAAGCCGGCAGATTGTCGGAAGCGAGATAGTCCAGCGTGCCCACGTGGCCGACGATCTTGACGCCGGGAAGCCGCCGGAACGCCACCGCGCCGTAGGAATGGTCGGGATGGTTGTGGGTGAGGATCAGGTATCTGATCGGCTTGTCCGTCACCTTGCGCACCGTGGCGATCAGCCTCCGCCCCAGCTTGGGCGTTCCCAGGCTGTCGATCACCACCACCCCCTCGTCGGTCACGACGAAGCCGGCGTTGCCGTTGAAGCCGCGATTCTTGCCATCGACCTCGGCAATATTGCCATAGAGGAAATAAACGTCGGGAGCAATGCGGTAATAGGGCAAGGGCTTGCTGTCGGGATCCCTGCCGGAGATGACAATTTCAGGAACTTCTGCGGTATCCACCGCCTGTTGGGGCAAACGGTCGGCATGCGAGGCGAACGATACAGCAAACAGGCTGCAGACGACTAACCTCATGCAGGCAGAAAATAACTGCCGACCTCCGTTTCGATTTCCCGCAATCCGCACTGGTAGAGCTCCTCCATATTTTTCAGCTCGTAGCTCGTAGGGCGGATGAGGCCGCAGGCCGTTATCCGCCGTATGGTTTACGACGCTTCGATTCATACGGCGGATAACGCTACACTCATCCGCCCTACTGATTAGCATCATACAACATCAGGATGTAATCACCATAAAGCCCGGCCTACCGGGTTTCTCAGAACACGCAAGCCAACAGGCCAGGCGGAGCCAAAACCGAAACAGAACGAGCAGAAAATCGTGCTGCGAACCGGTTAAACACGCAATGAAATCACCGGCCAACCGCTCTTCTCGGCATGCACCTTCAGGGTGGGATCGGGGTCCACCGCCACCGGGTTGCTGACCCGTTCCAGCAGCGGCAGATCGTTGAGGGAATCGCTGTAGAACCAGCTCTCCTGCACGCCTTCCCAGTCCACCCCGCGCTGTTTCAGCCAGGCATCGAGACGGGTGATTTTCCCCTCGCGGAAGCTGGGCGTGCCGGCCACCTTGCCGGTGAATTCGCCGCCTTTCTGTTCCGGTTCCGTCGCGATCAAGTGCTCGACCCCGAACGCTTTGGCGATCGGCATCGTGACGAAGCTGTTGGTGGCGGTGATGATCGCCACCAGGTCCGCCTCGCGCAGGCTCCGGTCAACCAGGTCGCGCCCCTTCTGGTTAATGATCGGAAAAATCTTTTCGCGCATGAACTGTCCATGCCATATATCCAGCTGGGTCCGCGGATGGCGGGACAGCGGCTTCAACTGAAAGTCGAGGAACTCGTGGATATCCAGCGTCCCGGCCTTGTACTGATCGTAGAACGCCTGGTTGCGCGCCTCGTACACCTCGCGGTCGAGCACGCCGCGCTCGATCAGGAACTGCGCCCACTCGAAATCGCTGTCTCCGGAAAGCAGCGTGTTGTCCAGGTCAAATAGCACCAGTCGCAAAATCAATGCCCCACTCAAAAATAATCGGGAGTATAACGTAAAATAGTAAGATGAATTTTCCCGACAATCTCCTGCCTTCCGCTTGGTATTGGACCGGACAGGGACTCTTCGCGCTGGTCTTGTTCTGGGCAATCCGCACCGCTCCCTGGCGCAGGCTCAAGGATGCCAGCATGCTGAATGTATGGCTGGGCACGTGCGTGGTTCTGATGGCACTCTGGAGCATCAAGACCGGCATCAAGCCGGGGCTGAACTTTCACCTGCTCGGCGCCACCGCCATGACGCTGATGTTCGGGCCGCAACTCGCCCTGCTCGGGCTCGCCATCGTTCTGACTGCCATCACCCTGGCGGGCATGAGCGGATGGCAGGGTTACGGCTGGAACGGCCTCATCATGGGGGCCTTGCCGGTAGCGGTGAGCTACGGCATCTACTGGCTGGCAGACCGTAAGCTGCCCAACCATCTTTTCGTCTACATCTTTCTCAACGCCTTCTTCGGCGGCGCACTGGCAATGGCTGCCACCGGTTTGGGCGGAACACTGCTGCTACAGATGTCCGGCGCCTACCTGCCGGCTTATCTCTACCACGACTACCTGCCCTACTTCATCCTGATGGCCTGGTCCGAGGCGGTCACCACCGGCATGGCGGTGACCCTGATGGTGGTTTACACGCCGCACTGGGTCGGCACC
>JAUYSN010000026.1 GCA_030696235.1 Sulfuricella sp.
GCCTTCCCCATGGGCGACGCCGCGCCCTTCGTGGTCGAGAGATTCAATGATGGTCATGGGGATTAATCCAAAAACGACAATTCATTTACCACAGAGACACAGAGACACAGAGGCACAGAGAAAACAAAGAATTGAATTTAAAACTCTGTGCCTCTGTGTCTCTGTGGTGAAATGTTTTTTAAAAGTAACGTCTGAAAACCGCTTACTTCCACAAAGCCAGGAACTCCTGCCAGTGCGGCGCATCGGACTTGTTCAAGGTGGCGCGCACCAGGTCGCACTCGGACTGATAAGCCTCGCGCGTCAACGCACCGCGCATCAGCTGAAAACGCAGGTAAACCAGGTAAGTATTGGCGACATCGGTTTCGCAATAATTGCGGATGCCGTCGATCTCGCCGTTCTGGAACGCATCCCAGACCTTCGAGCCATCCATGCCGAGCTTGCCGGGCAGGCCGACGAGTTGCGCGATCTGATCCAGCGGTGCGTTGGCGCGCGGCTGGTAGAGCGCGAGCAGGTCCATCAGGTCGAGATGGCGGGTATGGTAACGGCTGATGTAGTTGTTCCACTTGAATTCGCGGTCGTCCTCGCCCATATCCCAGTAGCGCGGCGCCTGGATGCCGTGGATCATGGCGCGGTAGTGAAGCACCGGCAAGTCGAAGCCGCCGCCGTTCCACGACACGATCTGCGGCGTGTATTTCTCGATGCCCTCGAAAAAGCGGCGAACCAGCTCGGCCTCGTCGTCCTCGGGATTGCCCAGCGACCAGATGCGGAAGCTGTCGCGCTCGCGCAGGGCGCAGGAGATCGCCACCACGCGCTGCACGTGCAGCTGCAGGAAGTCGTTGCCGGTTACCTGGCGGCGTTGGTGGAAGGCCATCTCCGCCACCTGGACCGGGTCGATTTCGTCCCCGAGCCCGTTGAGCTTGCGCAGGCCCACGATGTCGGGGACTGTCTCGATGTCGAATACCAGAACGGGCGTCACTATTTCCGCACCCATGCCCCGGCGTTATTCTGATACCACCATCCCGGCGCGGCCTTCTGCACCCAGCGCTGGGCGAAGGTGGCGCGGATATCCTCCTCCCATTCCGGATGGCCGTTGGCGCGTGCAATCTCGCGGTACAGGGCCTGGCGATCCTGGTTCTCCGCCGCGACCAGTCCGTTCACCGCCTGCCGTTGAGCCAATGGCACCAGGGCAGCATCTCGCACCGCAATCAGGCCGTTGCGCGTCAGGCCGACCGCGCCGCTGGCATAGTGACCTGCAAGCTGGTCATGGCGCTGCTGCATGGTCATTTTCAGGCTGCCGATGGCAGGCGTGTTGATTTCCAGGTCGGCTGCGGCAAACGCCAGCAAAGGCATCCACAGCAGGGCAACGAGCATCCACAAACGAAGAATCTGGCTGTACATTGTGACCTCCTATTTCTGTTCGTCCGGTTTGGCCGGTGCCGGTGCGTCGCCCTGTTTCTTCAGCTGCCACACCTCGTCGATGATCTTGTCGGCGGCCTTTTCTGCTGCCGCTGCGGGAAAATAGATGTTGATGGTGACGCATGCCGAAACCGTCGCCGCCAGCAACACTGCCATAGCCATGGGTAATGTTCTCATTCAATCTCCTTCCTGGTTCTTTACTGGATAACCGGCTTCACATTCTTCTGGGTGACCCGCTTCAACCGCTCCAGCAACTCGTCCCAGCTCACCTCGCGATTGTAACCGATTACGCTGATCGCCGGTATGCCGCCGCCCTTCACGATAACGTAGCCATGCGGCGCCGGCTCGACGCCATCCATCAGGCACACCCCGTTGCGCAGCACGCAGGAAAGGCCGATCCGGTCGTAACCGAACTGCTCGAAAAATCTCAGGAAGCTGCGCTGTATTGCCGCGGCTGCCCCGGCGCCGCCCAGAGACGAAATGCTCTGCACTGCACTCTGGCTGATTTTCTTCGGATAGGTTCCGGGGCTGCTTGCCACCTTGGCATCGAACTGCACCGGACGCCAGTTCGACAGCTCCAGCCCGGCCACCGCAATGTCGATGCGCCCCTGCATGTTGCCGAAGGAAAAGGCACGGGTCAGCAGATCGAGGTCGAGATTGCGCATGTCGAGATTGGCAGACAGGCGCGGAACACGGCCGAAAGGCTCGTTCAGCGAGAGGTCTTTGACCACTACAGTGCCGTCGAACACCTTGAACAACAAGGCGCCATCCACCTTGATATTGCCGCCGGCATAGCTGACGGCGGGGATGATGCCGGACAGCGTGCCATGCATGAGCGGCAGCTTCAATGCCGCGCTGAAACGCTCCATCGAAACGGGTGTCAGACCGGCGCTGAAGCGCCACTGCCAAACGCCATCGCTGCGGCTGGCGGTGAAGCCGTCGAGATTAAGCCTGCCATCGAGCAGAGGAATGGAAAGGTCGGGCGTGCTGAGCTGCCAGCCCTTCATCGTCAGCGGAACCCGTGTCTCGCCCAATGCCAGGCGCAGAACCTCGCCACTCTGAAAACCAAACTCCGCCTGGCGCTCTTCCTTGTTCGACCACGGGATACGGGCATTCAGGCCATGCAGCGCGAAGCGCTGTTCCTCGTCGACGAATTCGGCAGCGCGCAGGCTCAGGTCGAAGTCGGTAGTGACGCCGTCGCGGTAGCGCCATGCCAGATCGGCGCCGCCCTTGGCCTGCAGCTTGGCGAAGGCGGTTTTTTCCAGGAAGGGTTTGAGCAGAACCTGATACAGCCCGGCCACATCGATGCCCGCCGCCTTGAGATCGAAATCCGTCAGGCCCCGGCCCGCACTATCCCACGCACCGGAAAGCTGAGCCTCCCCCACTCCCGCCAGCCGCAGACTGCCCTGGCTGACGCGCAACAAGTCCGCTTCCAGGCTGCCCTGCCCGGCAAAACGGTGCCCGCCATCGGCAAAATAAAGCGGCTGCCAGAAGGCCTCGCCGGACTTCCAGTCCACCTCGCCCCGCCATAGCCAGCCGCTTTTCCGGCGCGACGCCTCGCATCGCACCCCGCCAGCGATTTTCTCGCCGGCATGCAGCCCGCTGGCATCGGCAAAAGCGAGGTCCTTGAACACCGCATCGGCAATGACGCTTCCTAATCCAGTGCGGCCGCCGTCCAGGCTGATGCTGCCGCTCCATGTTCCGGCGGTGGGCCGAATCCCACCCTGCGGCAGGAATCCGGTCAGCCGCACGACCTGCCCGTTGCGGGCCTCGGCCCGGACACTCCAGCCGGGCTTTCCCCATTGCGCACCAAGCTGCCAGGTCTCGCCTCGAGGAAAATCCAGAGTCAGCGCCAGGGTTTTTGACTGCTGCTGATAAACGAAGCGCACCGGCAACTTTTCACCCAGATCCAGTTCGCCCCGGTCGCAGCGGATCTCGCCATTCTTCCACTGGGTCTTTGTGCAGGTCAGGCGCACCTTGCGCCAGGTCCGATCGCGCAGGGAAAGCTCCCCGATGCGCGCCTCGAAATGGGAAAAATCCGGCCCGTCCAGCGTGGCGCTAATGGCCTTGGCGTGAAAAGCGGGTGAAGAGATGTCGTCGACGCTCAGCGTGATTTTCCCGGCCTGGGCAACGGGAGCAAGCAACGCGAACAGGATCATAACCCGGACAGCTTGCGCCCCTGGCCAGAAAAGCTTCATCTTGAAAACGACATTTCACCGCAAAGGACGCGAAGGTTCGCAAGGTAAAACAATCGGTTAATGAATTGCATTGCCTCACCCATCAGGTAAACAGGACGTTTAGGCCTTTGAATTCCTTCGCGTCCCTTGCGTCCTTTGCGGTTCAACTGCTTTTTGTCGGTTCATTGCCGTGGAATCAGGCCGGGAACACGCCGGTGGACAGGTAGCGGTCGCCCCGGTCGCACACGATGGACACGATGACTGCGTTTTCGGTTTCCGCCGACACCCGGAGCGCGGCCGCCAATGCGCCGCCGGACGAGATGCCGGCGAAAATACCTTCCTCCGCAGCCAGCCGGCGCGTGATTTCCTCGGCTTCCTGCTGGCCGACTTCGATCAGCCGGTCCACCCGCTTGAAATCGCAGATTTTCGGCAGATAGGCCAGTGGCCACTTGCGGATGCCGGGAATCTGCGAGCCTTCGCTGGGCTGCACGCCGATGATCTGGATGTTCGGATTCTGTTCCTTGAGGTAACGCGAGCAGCCCATGATGGTGCCGGTGGTGCCCATGCTGCTGACGAAATGGGTGATTTTCCCCTGCGTGTCGCGCCAGATTTCCGGGGCGGTGCCCTCGTAATGGGCTTGCGGGTTGTCCGGGTTGGAGAACTGGTCGAGGATGATCCCCCGGCCTTCGTCGCGCATCCGGCTGGCGGTGTCGATCGCCGCTTCCATGCTGCCTTCCTTCGGCGTCAGCACGATCTCCGCACCGAAGGCGCGCATTACCTGGCGCCGTTCCACGCTCATGTGCTCCGGCATCACCAGCACCATCTTGTAGCCGCGCATCGCCGCCGCCATCGCCAGGGCGATGCCGGTATTGCCGCTGGTCGCCTCGATCAGGGTGTCGCCCGGTTTGATCTCGCCGCGCGCTTCGGCACGCTGGATCATGAAAAGCGCCGGCCGGTCCTTGACCGAACCGGCCGGGTTGTTGCCTTCCAGCTTGACCAGCACGACGTTGCTGGTTTTGCCTGGCAATCGTTTCAGCTTCACCAGTGGCGTATTGCCTACGAATTCCTCTATGCTTTTAAACATTCTCGTCTGTTCCTTACGTGCTTTGTGGAGCAACCCGGTATACTTGGTCGCATTCGCTGATCACACCCGCCATGGTCACGCAATTCCTGCCGTTTTTCCTGGAATGCCCAACCGCCCGCCCAGCCCTGGCATACAGCTCCTGGCGGCTCTCCCCCGGCAGCAGCATGGCTACGCCGAAGCTGGCGGTCAGCGGACGTGTCATGGGCAGAATGATCTGCCCTTCCAGATCCATGCGCAACCGCTCGGCCACGATCAGCGCGCCCATTTCATTGGTTTCCGGCAGCAGCATGGCAAACTCCAATCCGCCGTAGCGTGCCGCCAGGTCGGTGGTGCGCACCGAGTGGGTGATCACCGTCGCCACATGGTGCAGCAGCTCATCCCCCACTTCGCGGCCATAGTTTTCATTGACCCCGCCGAAGTCATCCATCTCCATCAATATCAGTCCGAGCGGGCGCCGATACCGTTCCCAGCGGCCGATTTCTTCAGCGATACGGTCATCCAGGCTTCTGCGGTTGGCCAAACCGGTCAGCGTGTCCTGGCGCTTGAGCGCCTCGACCTCCTCCAGTGCTTTTTGCAGCGCCTGATTGCGTCGCGCCAGAGTGCGTTCGGTGTCCTCCAGCTCCCTGCCCAGCCGCTCGATCACGCCATTCAGCTGCGGGTATGCCGAAACGCCCACCTCGGCGGCGAGCAGCCATCCTGATCCGGTACGGTAGATGCTGCCGGACAGAGCGACCCAGCCCTCCGACGAACCCGCAAGGACGATTGGACCGGTGTATGCCTTGCCGTCCAGCCCGATTTTTGCCCGACTGAGCTCTGCCCTATCCGGCTTGGTCAGGCGCACGCCGACTCCCTCCGCCCTCGCTTCCGCTGTTGCGGAAAGAAAACCCTGATTGGACTCGACAACCCAGCCCTCTTCATCCAGCACCGCTATAGCTATGGCATGAAGCTCCTTCGCCCAGGACGGAATAAGCATTTCTCCTGCATCAGACAAACGCGGCCCACTTTCTATTTATTGCTAATTTGTTCAATTTAAAGCATTTGCCCGAAACACTCAAACATACCCCTCAAATAGCAACAGCCCCGCAAGCGGGGCTGTTGTATTAATGCCTCGGCAGCTTTACTTCTTGTCAGCCGCTTTCTTGCTGTCATCTTTCTTGGCAGCCTTGTCGTCCGCCTTGGCCGGAGCTGCATCCTTTTTGGCTTCCGGTTTGGCCTTTCCTTCAACCTTGGAGGGTGCAGCACCACTGGTCACCGTCAGATCGGCGCGCAGCTTGTCCACCGTCTTTTTGCCGAAGCCCGGCACCATTTCCAGATCATCCACCGACTTGAACGGGCCATTCTTGGTGCGGTAATCCATGATCGCTTTGGCTTTAACCGGGCCAACGCCATTCAGGGCTTCCAACTCGACGGTAGTGGCGCTATTCAGATTGACCGGGCCAGCAAAAACAGAAGTTGAAAATGCGAAACAAGCGAGCAAAATGAGTAGCAGTTTTTTCATGGAAATCCCCTTCGGTTGATTAACGAAACAGACTTATAACTCTTCCAGCGCCGCAGCACTACGCGCTTTGACGCAGATGACCCACATAGCGTTCCACACCCTGCTCCACGGTCAGGAACGGCTCATTGTAGCCCGCCGTGCGCAGCGCGGATATGTCCGCCTGGGTGAAACTCTGGTACTTGCCTTTGAGCGCCTCAGGAAAGGCCACGTATTCGACCAGCCCCTGCGCCTGCATTTCCTTCAGGTCCAGCGGCGCTTCGCCCTTGGCCTTGCGGCAGCTGTTCACGGCCGCCACGGCCACGTCGTTGAAGGTCTGGCTGTTGCCGGTGCCGAGGTTGAAGATGCCGGATTGCTCGGGGTGATCGAGGAACCACAGGTTGACCTTGACCACATCCTCCACCGACACAAAATCGCGCCGCTGCTCGCCGTTGGCGTAGCCGTCGCAGCCTTCGAACAGCTTGACCTTGCCTTCGGCCTGGTACTGATTGAAGAAATGGAAGGCTACCGAGGCCATGCGCCCCTTGTGCTGCTCGCGCGGGCCATACACGTTGAAGTAGCGGAAGCCGACGATCTGCGAGGTTTTGTGCTGCCACATGCGGCGCACGTACTGGTCGAAGAGGAACTTGGAATAGCCATAGACATTGAGCGGCCCCTCGTGCTCGCGCGACTCGCTGAACACCGTGCCGCCGCCGTAGACGCTGGCCGAGGAGGCGTACAGCAATGGCACTTCCTCGTTCTGGCAAAAATCCAGCAGCGACACGGTGTAACGGTAGTTATTCTCCATCATGTAGCGGCCGTCGGTCTCCATGGTGTCGGAGCAGGCCCCCTCGTGGAACACGGCGGCGACATCGCCCTCGAACGCGCCGTCGAGTAACAGGTCGAGGAAACCCTCCTTGTCCAGGTAATCGGCAATCTCGCAATCCACCAGGTTCTTGAACTTGTCGGCCTTTTTCATATTGTCCACCGCGATGATGTCGGTGATGCCGCGGTCATTCAGACCCTTGACGATATTGGCGCCGATGAAGCCGGCCGCGCCGGTAACGATGTAGTACATGGTTTTCCCTTTATCCTTTAAAAAGCCTTTATCCACAGATGCACACAGATTTACACAGATTTTCAACGAATTGACTTCATTGCTTACATCACCCTGACGGTGAGCCCGAAGTGTCCATCGATAGCTTGATTCAAGCGGGTTTTATCTGCGTTCATCCGCGTCGCCTAGAGGCGCCTACTTTTGGCATCTGAGGATTTCAGGTTTATTTATTCAATTCTGCAATCAGTTCTTCGCGCTGCACCACCGCCGTGCCCAACTTGCCGACCACGATGCCGGCGGCGAGGTTGGCGACGCGCACCGCCTCCGGCAGGCTGGCGCCGCCCGCCAGCATCACGCCCAGGGTGGCGATCACGGTATCGCCTGCGCCGCTGACATCGTAAACCTCGCGCGCCAGGGCATGTTCGTGCACCGTGCCCGCTTCGCGGTAGAGCGTCATTCCCTCTTCGCTGCGAGTCACCAGCAGCGCCTGCAAATCGAGATCGCGGCGCAGCTGCTGCGCTTTCTTCGCCAGTTCTTCCTCGTTTTTCCAGCTCCCCGCCACCTCGCGGAATTCACCCCGATTGGGCGTCAGCAGAGTGGCCCCTTGGTAGCGCGCGTAATCATCGCCCTTGGGATCGACCAGCACCGGCTTGTGCATGGTATTAGCCAGCTCTATCATCTGGCGGATGTGGGTCAGCCCGCCCTTGCCGTAGTCGGACAGGATCACCACATCGGCGTCGGCCAGCATTTTCTCGAAATCCGCCAGCTTGCTGAGTAGCACCTCGTGACTCGGCTGGGTCTCGAAATCGATACGCAGCAACTGCTGCTGCCGCCCGATCACGCGCAGCTTGATGGTGGTGTCGAGGCCTGCGTCGCGGTGCAATACCACATTGACGTTTTCGTCGTGCAGCAGGCGAGCCAGGCTGTCGCCCGCCTCATCCTTGCCCGCCACCGATAGCAGTGAAACCCTGGCACCCAGCGCCGCCGCATTGCGCGCCACGTTGGCGGCGCCGCCCGGCCGCTCCTCGGTGCGACTGACATGCACCACCGGCACCGGCGCCTCGGGCGAGATCCGGCTCACCTCGCCGAACCAGTAACGGTCGAGCATGATGTCGCCGACGACTAATACACGGGCATTCTCAAAGTTGGGTAGCATAATCTTTTTAGAAACCAATTTTCACCGCAAAGGACGCAAAGGGACGCGAAGGATTGATTAGAACTGTTTTCCCTTGCGTACCTTTGCGTCCTTTGCGGTTAGCTCTTATAAACGTCCAATCGCGAAATACTCGATCCCAGCGGCACGCACATCCTTCGGATCATACAGGTTGCGGCCATCGAAGATCACCGGGTTCTTGAGCCTGGCTTTGAGCGCGGTGAAATCCGGCGCGCGGAACACTTGCCATTCGGTGACGATGGCCAAGGCATCCGCACCTTCCAGTGCCGCCATTTGAGTATCCACCAGTTTCAGGCGGGGATCGTTGCCGAAGATTCGCGTGGCCTCATGCATCGCCACCGGGTCGTACGCCGTCACGGTGGCGCCGCGTTCCCACAGTCCCTTGATCAGCACGCGGCTGGGGGCATCACGCATATCATCGGTGTTGGGCTTGAATGCGAGGCCCCAAAGAGCAAAGTTCTTGCCGCTAAGGTCGTTGCCGAATTTGGCGGTGATCTTGTCGAGCAGCACTTCCTTCTGATGCTCGTTAGCCGTTTCCACGGCATTGAGAATACGCAACTCGCTGCCGTACTCCTTGGCGGTACGCTGCATGGCCTGCACGTCCTTGGGGAAGCAGGATCCGCCATAGCCGCAGCCGGCATAGAGGAAATGGTAGCCGATGCGCGGATCTGAGCCGATGCCGTGGCGCACGTTCTCGATGTCCGCGCCCATTTTCTCGGCCAGCAAGGCCAGTTCGTTCATGAACGAGATGCGGGTGGCGAGCATGGCGTTGGCGGCATACTTGGTGAGTTCGGCGGACTTGATATCCATCACGATCAAGCGATCGTGGTTGCGCTTGCATGGTGCATACAGCGAGCGCATCAGTACCACGGCACGGG
>JAUYSN010000033.1 GCA_030696235.1 Sulfuricella sp.
TGTGCCCACGTAGAACTTCGCTGACCGCGTGGGCACAAAGGCGTGCCCACCCTACTTTGCTGTTCAAAATTGCCGCTTGACGATGAAATCGGCGATCTGGCGTAATCTTTCCGCCCGTGCGCCGAACACTTCAAGCGACTGTAGCGCATCCCGGTGCAAATCGGCAGCGAAGGCACGCGCCGCATTCGCACCAAGAATCGTGACGTAGGTCGGTTTGTTGGCCTCGGCATCCTTGCCGGCAGTCTTGCCCAGCGTGGCAGTGGTGGATTCTGCATCGAGCACGTCGTCCATCACCTGGAAGGCCAGCCCGATACATTTCGCGTAGTGCAGCAAATGCTCCATTTCGCTGTTTTCAAGGCTCTTGCCGCACAGCGCACCCAGTTGCACCGAGGCCCGGATCAGTGCTCCGGTCTTGTGGATGTGCATGAATTCCAGCTCCGGCAGGGACAGCGTCTTGCCGACGCTTTCGCCGTCTATCGCCTGGCCGCCGGCCATGCCGCGCGAGCCGGCAGCCACCGCCAGAGTCTTCACCATTTCTAGCTGTACCGCGGGAGCGTCTGCCAATGGACGGTCCGCCAGCAGCTGGAACGCCAGGGTTTGCAAGCTATCGCCCACCAGCAGCGCAGTGGCCTCGTCATATTCGAGGTGACAGGTGGGCTTGCCGCGCCGCAAGCTGTCATCGTCCATGCACGGCAGGTCGTCGTGCACCAGGGAATAGGCGTGGATCAGCTCGACCGCAGCAGCAGCAGCATCGACGCACTGCAGATCGGCGCCAGCCACTTCACCGGCAGCGAAGGCTAGCAAAGGCCGGATGCGTTTGCCGCCGCCGAGTACGGCATAACGCATCGCCTGATGCAGGCGCTGCGGCGCAATCGATGACTGGGGCAGCACATCGGACAACACATTTTCCATGCGCTGCTGCTTGGCAACTGCCCATGCCTGAAAATCAATCATTGTCTGCACTGGTTTTATCCGCGTCGGCGACGAAATTCTGCAAGCTGCCCGCTTCG
>JAUYSN010000034.1 GCA_030696235.1 Sulfuricella sp.
AAAGGCAGCTTGCGGCCCTGCAAATATTCCTGCAGCAGGGTTTTCGGGTCCTTGCCCAGGGTCTTAGGGTCGAGGCCATTCATCAGCGGCTCGAATAGCCGCGCTATCATTTGTTCTGCGCTGGCAAAACCGCCATCGAGATAGACCGCGCCGATAATCGCTTCCAACGTGTCAGCAAGAATTGAGGGGCGGCGAAAACCGCCGCTTTTCAGTTCTCCTTCTCCCAGTTTCAGGTAATCGCCCAAATTCAGGGAGGAGGCGATTTCAGAGAGCGTCTGCTCCTTGACCAGATGGGCGCGCATCCGGCTCAAATCGCCTTCCTGCACGCGTGTATGGAGATGATAAAGATGCGTGGCGATGGCGCAGCTCAGCACGCTGTCACCGAGAAACTCCAGCCGCTCGTTGTGCGGCATACCGTAACTGCGGTGGGTCAGTGCCCTGCGCAGCAGCGCGGGATCCTTGAACTCATAGCCAATCCGCCGAACCAGCGCTTCAGTGCCCATGCAGGTGAGTTACTCGCCCTGCGCGGAGGATGAGGCCATGAAATCCATGCAGGCGCTGACGTTGGCCACGACCGGCACCTTGACGGAATATTCCACGGTCACTACCGATTGATTCCCTTCGCGGCTAACGGTCAGGTCTTCCGGCTTGACGCTTTTGACGTCACCGACATCAGCGCGCTTGAAGAAGGAGTTTTGAATTTCCTTGGGCGACATGGATTTGAGATCGCCGCTGGTCGCCATGCTGTTGAGTATCTTCTTCACCGACATGAATTCCAGATAAGCAGGCACCAGCTTTGCCGCCAGGACTAACCCTGAACCCACCAGAGCAGCAATAAACAGCATACCCACCACCGTGGCGCCCTGTTGTTTCCTCATGGCCATCTCCTCCTTAATCAATTGATTTCCCGATGCGCTTGAGATCATCGAAGTTCCACCAGATCATGAAAGCCTTGCCGACGATGTTGCGATCCGGCACGAAGCCCCAGTAGCGGCTGTCGTTGCTGTCGTCGCGGTTGTCGCCCATCATGAAGTAGTAGCCTTGCGGCACCGTACAGGTAAAGCCCTCGTCATTGTAGGCGCAATTTTCGCGGTTGGAAAACTGCCGCACGTCGCCCAAGCGGACGGCAGGCGCATCCGGCTGAGCCAGGGTCTGATGGTTGTGCTCCCCCAGTTGTTCGCGGTACAGGTTGGCATTCACGAAATTCAGGCCGCTTTTGACATAGCTGTAGCCGCCCAGGCTTTCAATTTTCAGCGGCTTGCCGTTGATGGAGAGCTGCTTGTTGCGATAGCTGATTTTATCCCCCGGTACGCCGACCACACGCTTGATGTAATCCAGCGAGGGATCTTCCGGGTAACGGAAAACCATCACGTCACCGTTCTTCGGCTGGTTGATCTCGATGATCTTCTGGTTGGCCACCGGCAAACGGATGCCATAGGTGTATTTGTTCACCAGGATGAAGTCGCCCACCAGCAGCGTCGGCATCATCGAACCGGAAGGAATCTTGAACGGCTCGACCATGAAAGAGCGCAGCAGGAAGACCACCAGGATGACCGGAAAGAAACTTTTGGAGTATTCGACCAGCAGCGGCTCTTTGGCATCCGCCGCGCGACGCGGCTTAAGAGCGTAAATCTCGAACAGCCAGATGACGCCGGTAACGACCAGCGCGATCAACATTATCAGCGGAAAATTCATTCAATACCCTTATTGGTGATGGGCCTGGTAGGGTGGGCACGTTTGTGCCCACGCGGAGAACTTCCGTCGACCGCGTGGGCACA
>JAUYSN010000035.1 GCA_030696235.1 Sulfuricella sp.
TGTGCCCACGCGGAAATAACCTTCGCTGCCCGCGTGGGCACAACGGCGTGCCCACCCTACTTGGCTTTTCACTCAGGACTCAGCACTTATATCTATGCAACGTAAAACTAAAATCGTCGCCACTCTTGGCCCCGCTTCCACCGACCAGGAAGTTCTTAACCGCATGTTGCAGGCCGGGGTGGATGTCGTCCGCTTGAATTTTTCCCACGGCAAGCCCGAGGATCATATCCAGCTGGCCGAAACGGTGCGCGCATTGGCGCGTGCGCGCGGCAAGACCGTCGGCGTGCTGGTAGACCTGCAGGGGCCGAAAATTCGCATCGGAAAGTTCGAGCACGGCAAGGTCACCCTGGCCAACGGCGACAGCTTCATCCTCGACAGCGACTGCGAACTGGGCAACCAGGAGCGCGTCGGCCTGGACTACAAGGAATTGCCCCGCGACGTCAGCCGCGGCACCACCCTGCTGCTGGACGACGGCCGCATCGTGATGTGGGTGGAAGAAGTGCGCTGCAATGAAATTTCCTGCACCGTGAAGCAGGGCGGCGTGCTGTCCAACAACAAGGGCATCAACCGCCAGGGCGGCGGGCTTTCCGCCTCGGCCCTGACCGACAAGGACATGGAAGACATCAAGACCGCCGCCTTGCTCAAGGCCGATTACCTTGCGGTATCCTTCCCGCGCGACGGCGCCGACATGCAGCTGGCGCGCACGCTGATGAAGGCAGCCGGCGGCAAGAGCATGCTGGTGGCAAAAATCGAACGCGCTGAGGCGATTACCAACCTGGACGAAATTCTCGATGCCTCCGATGCCATCATGGTGGCGCGCGGCGACCTCGGCGTGGAGGTCGGCGATGCGGCGGTGCCTGCCCTGCAGAAGCGCATGATTCGCATGGCGCGGGAAAAGAACAAGCTGGCCATCACCGCCACCCAGATGATGGAATCCATGATCAACAGCCCGATCCCCACCCGCGCGGAAGTCTCCGATGTGGCCAACGCGGTGATCGACGGCACCGACGCCGTGATGCTGTCGGCCGAAACCGCCGCTGGACAGTACCCGGTGGAAGCGGTGGCAGCCATGGACCGGGTGTGCATCGAGGCGGAAAAGCAATACGAAACCGCCTTCAGCCAGTATCGCCTGAGCATGCAGTTCGAACGGGTGGACGAATCCGTCGCCATGGCAACCATGTATATTGCCAGCCATTTGAAGGTCAAGGCGATCGCGGCTTTGACCCAATCCGGCTCGACCACGCTGTGGATGTCGCGGGTCAACCCGGATGTTCCGATCTACGCGCTCACGCCGGATGTGGATACGCGCAGGAAGCTCACCCTGTTCCGGGGCGTTTACCCCGTCAACTTCAAACCGGCCACGCAGGAACGCGAGCAGGTTTTGCTTGAAGCCGAGGACGAACTGCGCCGGCGCGGTGCGGTCAGGGATGGCGACCTGATCGTGCTGACCATCGGCGAACCGATTGGTAAATCGGGCGGAACCAACACCATGAAGATCGTCAAGGTGGGCGAGAGCCGAAAAACAACCAACCAGTAACGTACCGATTAACCCAGCAGCACATTTATATTACCTATAGCAGGAGGAATCATGGCATTAGTATCCTTGCGTCAACTTCTCGATCACGCCGCGGAAAATGGCTACGGCCTGCCGGCGTTCAACGTCAACAACCTGGAGCAGGTGCAAGCGATCATGCAGGCCGCCGACGAGTGCAACAGCCCGGTGATCATGCAGGGCTCGGCCGGTGCGCGCAAATATGCCGGCGAAGCGTTCCTGCGCCACCTGATCGACGCCGCTGTGGAAGCCTACCCGCACATTCCGGTGGTGATGCACCAGGATCACGGCGCTTCCCCGGCCGTGTGCATCAACGCCATCCGCTCCGGCTTCTCCAGCGTGATGATGGACGGCTCCCTGCACGAAGACGGCAAGACCCCGTCCAGCTTCGAATACAACGTCGAAGTGACGCGCAAGGTAGTGGAAATGTCCCACGCTGTCGGCGTTTCCGTCGAAGGCGAACTGGGCTGCCTGGGCTCCCTCGAATCCGGCCACGGCGAGAAGGAAGACGGCCACGGCGCGGAAGGCGTGCTGACCATGGATCAACTGCTGACCGACCCCAATGAAGCCGCCGAATTTGTCAAAGCCACCGGCGTAGATGCCCTGGCCATCGCCATCGGCACTTCCCACGGCGCCTACAAGTTCACCCGTCCGCCCACCGGCGACGTGCTGGCGATTTCCCGCATCAAGGAAATCCACGCCCGCATCCCCAACACCCACCTGGTGATGCACGGCTCCTCCTCGGTGCCGCAGGAATGGCTCAAGATCATCAACGATTACGGCGGCACCATGGGCCAGACCTACGGCGTGCCCGTCGAGGAAATCGTCGAGGGCATCAAGCACGGCGTGCGCAAGGTAAACATCGACACCGACCTGCGCATGGCCTCCACCGGCGCAATCCGCAAGTACCTGGCGGAAAACACCAAGGATTTCGATCCGCGCAAATTCTACGCTGCCGCCACCAAGGCAATGAAGGAAATCTGCAAGGCCCGCTTCGAAGCCTTCGGTTCCGCCGGTCAGGCCGACAAGATCAAGCCGATCATGCTCGACCGCATCGCCACCATGTACACCAAGGGCGACCTGAAAGCCGTCGTCAAGTAAGCGTCTTTACTTCTCGCGGAAAAAGGCGGCCTCGGTCGCCTTTTTTTGTCCCGGATTGTCCATTAGAGCCAAAGCGCCGCTCCTACATGCATCCCGGTTTATGCCTTTACCGTTTGCATCACCTGCGCCGCCTCTTGCAGCAGAAACTCCTTGAATGCCTGGGCCACGGTTGAAAGCCGCTTGCCCTTGCGGTGCACCACGAACCAGTGGCGCCGGATAGGAAAGGAATCCACATCGAGCACGACCAGGCGTTTGGTCTCGAGTTCCAGCGCGATAGTCAGCATGGAAACGATGCCCAGACCCATGCCGGCTTGCACCGCCTGCTTGATCGCCTCGTCGGTGCTCATTTCCATGCCGGTTGAAAGCTTCAGGTTGTGCTGGACAAAAAACCGCTCCATCGCACTGCGCGTGCCCGACCCCTGCTCGCGCACGATGAAGGTTTCCTGTGCCAGCCGGGGTAGCGGGATGTTCCGTTCGCGCGCCAGAGGATGGCTAGTCGGGGCAATCACCACCAGGGGATTTTCCATGAAGGGCTCGGCGTCGATGTCCAGGCCATCCGGCGGCAACCCCATGACACCCAAGTCCATCTCGTTATTGGCAAGCTGATTGATCAGCACCTCGCGGTTGACCACGTT
>JAUYSN010000039.1 GCA_030696235.1 Sulfuricella sp.
ACAAAGTCCACCAGCGCCTGGATATCCTCCTTGGCGAGCTTGTCGGCGAAGCCCGCCATTTGGCTGGCGATGCGCCCTTCGGCAATGGTCTTGAACGCCTCCGGCTGGCGCAGGCGCGCCAGATTTTCCGGCAGCAGCGCCGGCCCGGCGCCGCCCAGACGGTCGGCACCGTGACAGGTGGCACAATGCTCGCCGTAGAGCTTCTGCACGTCGGGCGCAGCCTGAACTGTCACCGGAAGCAATGCCGATAACAAAACAAAACCTTTAACCGCGAAGGACGCGAAGGAACGCGAAGGAAAAACAGAGAAATCACAGAAAGGCCGAATTGCCTTCCTTTGCGTACCTTTGCGTCCTTCGCGGTGAGAAAAAATTTTATCCATTTGCCGCTTTAGCTCCATCAATGCCGATTTCCTCATCATATTACCGATAACAAAACAAAACCTTTAACCGCGAAGGACGCGAGGGAACGCGAAGGAAAAACAGAGAAATCACAGAAAGGCCGAATTGCTTTCCTTTGCGTACCTTTGCGTCCTTCGCGGTGAAAAAAAACTTTATCCATTTGCCGCTTTAGCTCCACCAATGCCAATTTCCTCATCATCCAGATAGCACGCCGGGTCTTCCGCCCACGGGTCGCCGCTCACCTGCCAGGCACGCACCCGGGTATTGCCGCCGCAGATATCGAAGTGCTCACACTCGCCGCAGCGCCCGCCGACCTTGCGCGGATGCGCCTTCAGCCCGGCCATGATGGGGTCGGAGGTATCCATCCAGATTTCCGAGAACGGCCGCTCGAGCACATTGCCGAGATTGTAGTTCCACCACATGGTATCGGGGTGAACATTGCCGAGATTGTCGATATTGGCGACGTTCACCCCGGAGGAATTGCCGCCCCACTGCACCAGTTTGGCGCGAATAGGGTCTTCGAGATGAGGGAAATTCCGCCGCACCCAGAACAGCAGATAAGCCCCGTCGGCGTCATTGTTGCCGGTGACAAATTCCTTGTGCCGGCCATCCTGCTGGTAGCGCCAGCAGGTGTCGAACAGCAGGTCCATCGCCTGCCGGGTGGTCTGATGGAATGCATCGTCCTTGCGGTTCTTGTTGCCCCGGCCGGCATAGTTGAGGTGCGACAGGTAAAACTTGTCCAGATCTTCTTCTTCCATCAATTGCAGCAAGCCTGGCAAATCGTGCGCATTGTCCTGGGTCAGGGTGAAACGGATGCCCACCTTGATGCCGCGCGCCTTGCACAGGCGGATGCCGTGCATCGAGGCGTCGAATGCGCCCGCCATGCGGCGGAATTTGTCGTGGGTTTCCTGAATGCCGTCCAGGCTCACCCCGACGTAGTCGAACCCCACTGCCGCGATGCGGTCGATGTTGCCTTCGTCGATCAGGGTACCGTTGCTCGACAGACCAACGTAAAAACCCATCTCTTTTGCACGGTGGGCAATCTCGAAAATATCCGGGCGCAGCAGCGGCTCGCCGCCCGACAGGATCAGCACCGGCACGCGGAAGCGCTTGAGATCGTCCATCACGGTAAAAACTTCTGCGGTGGAAAGCTCGCCCGGAAAATCCTTGTCCGCCGAAATCGAGTAGCAGTGCTTGCAAGTCAGGTTGCAGCGCCGGATCAGGTTCCAGATCACTACCGGCCCGGGCGGATTGCGCTTCGGCCCGAGTGGCGTAGGCCGGGCAATTTCCTGCATGAATTGGGAAATGCGAAACATGATTCTGGAACCTCGATCGATCCGTCAGTGCCGGCGGCTCTGACGCTATTTGTAATCCTGCACCGGAAGGTAGAGCGGATAAAGGACATTTTCCTCGGTCTGGATACGTTTTACCAGCACCTTGCCAATGCCGCCCACTTCCTGCAGAAAGTCCTGCCACATGGCTTCGCTCCAGTCGCCATCCGCCGTGTATTTGTGCAGAAAATCCGCCACTGCCTTGCCGATATGCTGCATTTCCTTGCGAAAATCGTGCATGATGGCGGCATTATCAGGTTCACCCTCCAGGCTGTGCTGCAGGTATACGTAAAAGCGGATATTTTCCTTGAGCAGGTGACCTCGCAGCGCATCCCCGAACTCACCCAGTTTTTGCTTCACCAGCGCCATGTTCTTCTGGTTCATTGCGACACCGATCTCGCCGAATATCCCCAGCAATACCTGATGGTCCGCCACAAGGTTGGGCACCAGATTGGGGTCGTAGTGCAGGCTCGTGCCGGGCGCGACTCCCTGCGGGGGCTGCTCCACCTGCTTGGGCGCTTCGATGGGTGCGGGAGGGGCTTTCCTTTTCCACAAGAATTCAAACATGATTTTCTCCTGTCAACAACGATCAACCGATCCGAAGCCCCGTCTTTTTCAGAATACGGGTGCTGTAGAGTATCTCGTGGCCGCAATCCGCTTCGCCCAGCAGCTCGGCGATTTGACGCACTTGCGCCTCCACTTCGGGCTTGTCATGGCCGTGCACCATGGCAAAAAAATTGTAGGGCCAATCCGGCAGATGACGCGGGCGATGGTAGCAGTGGCTGACAAAATCCAGCGCCCCGACCCGTTCGCCCAGTTCGTCCACCTTCTCATCGGGAACGTCCCATACCGTCATGCCGTTAGCCTTGTAGCCCAGGGCGTAATGATTGGGCACCGCGCCGATGCGGCGGATCATGCCGGTTTCGAGCATGCGGCGCATGCGCGTCATCACCTCTTCCGCTGAAACCCCCACCTGCCTGGCAACCGCGAGGTAGGGCTGCGGCTCCAGAGGCAGGCCGGACTGAGTGGCCAGGACAATACGGCGGTCGATCTCGTCGAGCGGGGCTTCGGTTGTCATACCGCCAGCCTCAGCCCGACAAAATACTCTTTGATCTTGGGCATGTCATAGACCGGGTAACCGGTCTCCCGTTCGATATTCCTGAGCGCCGCAGCATGTTCCTGCGGCGTTTCGGTGGCGAGCACGAACCACATGCTGAGCACATGGTCGCGCGCGTAATTATGCGCGACCTGGGGCATCGCGTTGACGATTGCCGCCACCCGCTCGAAATCGGATTCCGGGATTTTCATCGCTGCCAGGCTCAGGCTCCCGCCCATGCGCTCGGCGTGGTACATCGGACCGAAACGGGAGAGAACCCCCTGCTTCAGAAGCAGGTCAATTCTGGAAATCAGCTCCTGCTCGGTAATCTGGAGCTGCGCCACGACCATGGCAAAGGGACGATCGCAGACAGGGAAGCCGCCCTGCAGGGAATTGACGATTGCCCGGTCCAGTTCATCCATTGGAATATTCAGCTCCCGTTGGCCGCGTTGCGCGGGGCGGCCTGCTCCGGGGCCGAATCTGCCACATAGCGGGCACCGCATTGCTTGAAGCGGCGACGGCTGAACAGCACTTCGTGGGCGATGTCCTGCAGGCCGCACCGCTCCTTCAACTGAGCCACGAGGCTCAGCACTTCGTCGCGGTCCTGGCCATGGATCATGGTAAACAGGTTATAGCGCCAGGCCGGCAAACGCCGCGGCCGCCGGTAACACAGGGTGACAAAATCGAACTTGCCGACACAGTGCCCCAGCGCGCTGACCCGGTCGTCGGGAATGTCCCACACCACCATCGCGTTGGCTCGATAGCCGAGTTCATGATGGCGCACCACCACCCCCATGCGCTTGATGATGCCCTGTTCCGCCAAATGCGCGAGCCCGGCGATCACTTCGCTCTCGGTGAGGCCGATGCCAGCCCCGATTTCCGCGTAGGGACGCGGCACCAGCGGCAGTCCCTGCTGGACCGCGCCAATCAGCGCAGTTTCGGATGGCTGCGGCACCGCCGCCCGGTGCAGGGTATCCGACGGGGCAGGGGCACGCCTTGCGGTAGCGCTGCGTTGCCCCTGATGCGGCTGGACCAGGTCGAAGCCGAGATCGATGTGATAGTCTTCAAGCATCGGCAAATGCAGGAGCGGGCAGCCGGTACGATGCTCGATCTCGCCCAGCACCTCGCGCACCCGCGCCTCATCGGCGGCGGCGACGACGAACCAAAGGTTATAGCGGTGCTCGCGTTCATAGTTGTGATTCACTTCGGCGTAGCCGTTCACCAGCTGCGCCACTTCGTCGAGCTCCGCCGCAGGAACGGCGAGCGCGGCAAGCGCGCTGGAACCGATACTGTGCGGCCTGAACACCGCCCCCACCCGGCTCACCGCACCACGCGCCTGAAGCTGAATTAGCGTTTCCAGCACATCGGCTTCACTCACGCCCAAACGTCCGGCCATCACGCCGAACGGCGCCGGCACCAGCGGAAAATCGCGCTGGTAATCATTGAGAAGATGCAGTTCAAGTTCCGTCATGGTTGGCCCCCAGTTGCAACCAGTGTGCCCCACTTGCGGAGTGCGGACCTTGCTTTAGATCAAGTTTGCTCCCTCTAGCAGTTACAGGCCGATCCGGTGAGCGCGCGGAGTAAAGAAAATACCGCTGGGTTTGTCGGCCGGCAATTCACCGATTTTTTCGAAGGTTTCGGTATCGTAAATCTTCACCCGGTCTTCGTCGCGCACCGAAATCCAGACCTGCTCACCCCGCGGGGTGAACTCCAGGTGCAACACCGCCTTGCCCGGTTTCAGGGTTTTCACGATGGCGCGGCTTGGCACATCGATCACCTGCACCACGTCGTTATGCGGAAAGGCGAAATTAACCCATACCTGTCGATTGTCAGGCCGCGCCACGACGAATACCGGCTGACCATGGACGGGGATGCGCCCCACTTCTTTCCAGTTACCCTGGTCGACGACCAACACCTCGTGACGTCCCACTGCCGGCACCAGCAATTCGTTCCCGGTAGCCGCCCAGCCTTCCAGGTGCGGCATCTTGTACACCGGCAACTTCTGCTCGCCCTTGCCGTAACCGTTCAGCACCCGCTTCACACCTGCCTTCAGATCCCATAAATCCAGCAGCGCCAACCCGTCCTCGCCGAACAATCCGGCCAGATAATAGCGCCCGTCGGCGGTAATCATCGCGTCATAAGGTTCCTTGCCGACATTTTTGAATTTGGTCAACGCGGGCTGGGTCGGCACGCGCAGATCGGCCAGCCAGATTTCACCGGCTTCGAACAGGCTGAACACGAAGCGGTTGCCCGGCGCATCCACCAGCCCGATCACCTTGGACGGCTTGCCGTTGTCATCCAGCGCGGGAATATCGGCTACCAGTTCGAGCGTAACAGCATCGAACACCTTCACGCCACCGGGGGTGTAGTTGGCCACCGCAACCAGCTTGCCATCCTGCGCAATCGCGCCGCCTATGCTGTTGCCAGACTGCATCACACGCTTGACGATGCGCATTTCAAGCAAATCGACCTTGGTCAGGCCGCCATCGCGGCCAAAAATATACGCATAGCGCTCGTCGCGGGAATAATTGACCGAGGCATGGGACAGGTCGCCCAGACCGCTGATTTGCCCAAGCCACGTGCGGCCGGTGGTTTCCACCACCTGGATGCTGCCCGCGGCGCGCTCGATCACCACGCCCAGATCTCCGGTGCCGCGCAGTTGAGGCGTGGCGCAGCCAGCAAGACCGAAAACGGTAAAAAACAAGAGCAGGGCACGAATGAACACGAAACGACACGAATCATTTCGTGAGAATTCGTGAA
>JAUYSN010000040.1 GCA_030696235.1 Sulfuricella sp.
GAAATCACGATCAAGATCCACGTCCAGAACATCCTCAAGAAACTCCACCTGACCAGCCGGGTGCAGGCTGCCGTGTATGCCGTTGAGCACGGCCTTGCGCAGAAAGACTAAAGAGGTGATCGCAACTACTACAGCAGTAAACGCTTGCCGGTGGCAAACCCCGTCTTATTCAGGGGCGGGTAGGAAGTGTTTTAAACTGTTGCCGTTTCCGTCCAGCGGAAACCCGACTTTTCCACTTCCGTCTTGAGATAGTTCATTGCCTCGACGACTAGCGGCCGCGATCCGCGCAAGCCGAATTCCACCTTGCGTTCGCCCCCCTCGCCGATGTGGGGCAGGCTGGAAAAGCGCAGGTCGGGGTAGAGCCGGACGAATTCGTTCATCAGATCGAGCAGCGGGCTTTCCATGGCGTCCAGCACGGTGATCGCGGCTTCGGTCTCCGGCGCCTGGTTGCGAATCCCTGGGTAGAGCGTGTCCAGCACCCAGTCCATCATCGGCCACGCCATCTGCGGGAAGCCAGGCAGAAAATGGTGATGGATGAGGGAAAAACCGGGGATGCGGTTGAACGGGTTGGGGATGATGCGGCTGCCCTGCGGCAGATCGGCCATCAGGATGCGCCGGGGGTAGGCTTCCGCGCCGAAGCGCGCCTCGATTTCCGCCACCGCTTCGGGGTGGCGGTAGAGCGGCACGCCGGCAGCCTCGGCTGCGCACTGCCGGGTATGGTCGTCAGGGGTGGCGCCGATGCCGCCGAAGTTGAATACGATATCGTTCTGCGCCAGGGTCTGGCGCAGGGTTGCGACGATCAGCGCGGGGTCGTCCCCGATGATGCGGCACCACTTGAGTTCCAGCCCGCGCTGAGCCAGCGTTTCGATCACGTGCCGGAAGTGCCGGTCCTGGCGCTTGCCGCTCAGCAGCTCGTCGCCGATGATGATCGCGCCGAAATTCATTTAGAGCCTCTCACTCGCAAGCCAACAGGACGGTCAGGCTGAAATTTTCGTTCGACATAACGGCATTATAACGATAATGACAGCCATGTAGGTTGGGGTGACCGAAGGAACCCCACCAGAAGTAGGCGCCTCCAGGCGACATTCCCCTGTCTCATTTCGTGTCCGAAGTGTTGGGGTTCGTTATCCCTCACCTCAATCCTCTCCCGCAAGCGGGAGAGGAGGCAATGGTAAGAGGCACTTGTTTCGATCCGCTCACCCCAACCTGCACATGAGTTCTTAGTGCTCGCCCTTGGTTTTGAGAAGACCGGCCAGTCTGTTTCCCTGCTTTTGCGGACCGCCCTTGCGGAAAAGCTCGTGCAGATAGTGGTTGTTGCCCTTTTCCGGACCCCACTCTTCGGTGAAATGCTTGATCATGGCCCTGACCTGCGCCTGGACGCAATGCTCTTCATAGTAGGCACGCAGGTAGCGAATGATCTGCCAGTGTTCGTCGGTCAATTCCAGGCCTTCCTGCGCGGCCAGGGCGCGGGCGAAGTCTTCCGACCAATCGTCCAGATTTTTCAGGTAGCCTTCTGAATCGGTGAGGATTTCCTTACCGTTTACCATGACTGCTTTGGTATGCAGCGACATCTGCATGGTTCATTCTCCTTCATTGAATCCGGTGTTATTCCAAAGACAAAATAAATTTAACCAGAACCCTGCGGTTTTCTTCGCTGAGGTCCGGATAGGCGGGCATATCTATTTTTCCCCATACTCCGCTACCGCCCTTGGCAATCTTGCTCATCAACCTGGCTTCTGCAGCGGGATCGTCACGATTTATTGCCGCCACATGCTTCCATGCCGGGCCAAGAAGTTTCTTGTCAATCGAGTGACAGGCAAGGCAGCCGATATCTTTTGCCAATTTCATGGCATCTGCTCTGGATACGGCTGGCGTAGCCGCATTATCCGCAGCAGGCTGTTTTCCAACCGGCACTGCGGGAACCGATGCGCTGGGCTGTTGCGTGGACCCTTCAGGCTGGCAGCCATACAGTACTGCCAATAACGGCACCATAAAAGTTGTCAGCACGATGCTTTGTGTCGGCATGATTTTTCTTCGTTGATATCGCAGAAGTAGGGTGGGCACC
>JAUYSN010000049.1 GCA_030696235.1 Sulfuricella sp.
CCTTGACCGCCCAAGGGGAATTTGCGCTCAAGCCATGCCAATGCCTGCAGTCGGGCCTGCTCGTAGCGCTCGGCTTCGCTTACCCGCGCGGCGAGGTCTTCAGCCAGCAGCTTGCTGACGCTCAGGTGCCGCTTTGCCGCCATGACCTTGGCTTGTTGCAGCAGCTCGGTTTCCAGTGAAAGGGTAATATTCTGTTTCATGATGATATTATAATACACGTAAATTACGTGAAGTTGGCAATGAAATGAATAACGAATCGCTCCTCCAACGCTCCCTGGTCGCCGTCTGGCACCCCTGCACCCAGATGAAGCAGCACGAAACCCTGCCGCTGGTGCCGATTGCACGCGGCGAGGGGTTGTGGCTCTACGATTTCGAAGGCAAGCGCTATCTCGATGCGGTGAGCTCGTGGTGGGTCAACCTGTTCGGCCACTGCAACCCGCGCATCAATGCTGCGCTGAGGGATCAGCTGGACAAGCTGGAGCATGTGATGCTGGCCGGTTTCACCCACCAGCCGGTGGTGGAACTGTCGGAGCGGCTGTCGGGCCTTTCCGGCCTGGGGCATTGTTTCTACGGCTCGGACGGCGCTTCCGCAACCGAAATTGCGCTGAAGATGAGCTTCCACTACTGGCGCAACACGGGCCGCCCGGCAAAGACCCGCTTCGTCAGCCTGCAAAACGGCTACCACGGCGAAACCGTGGGTGCGCTGTCGGTCACCGACGTGGCGCTGTTCAAGGACACTTATGCGCCGTTGCTGCGGGAAAGTGCGCAGGTGCCGACGCCCGACTGGCGCCATGCCGAGCCGGGAGAGTCGGCGCGGGATTACGCGCTGCGTTGCGGGGCGGATTTGCGCGCTCATCTGGAGCGCCATCACCAGGAAACCGCGGCCTTCATTCTCGAACCGCTGGTGCAGGGCGCGGCGGGGATGGGGATGTACGATGCCGAATACCTGCGCCGGGCGCGGGCGATCTGCGACGAATTCGAGGTGCACCTGATCGCTGATGAAATCGCCGTCGGCTTCGGGCGCACGGGGACGATGTTCGCTCATCAGCAGGCCGGGATAAAACCGGATTTCCTGTGCCTGTCCAAAGGCATCACCGGCGGTTATTTGCCCTTGTCGGTGGTGCTGACCACCGATGCCGTTTACCAGGCGTTTTACCACGACGATATGGCGCGCGGCTTTCTCCATTCGCATTCCTACACCGGCAACGCGCTGGCTTGCCGCGCAGCGCTGGCGGTGCTGGATATTTTCGGGCAGGACGACGTGATAGCGGCCAACCGCGTCAAGGCTGCAAGTTTTAACGATATTGCCGCGCCGCTCAAGGCGCATCCGCGCGTCAGGAATTTTCGACATAGCGGCATGATCTGGGCGTTCGAAGTGGCGGACGCCGCGCCCGGTTTCGCCCGAAAATTTTTCGAGGAAGGATTGAAGCGCGGCCTGCTGTTGCGCCCCATCGGCAGCACGGTGTATTTCATGCCGCCCTATGTGATCAACGAGGAAGAAATCCGGATGCTGGTGGCGGGCACGCTGGAAATTCTTGAAACCCTTTAACCACGAATTCCACGAATGAACACGAATCTACACGAATATGCAAAAAATGACTTTTCGGCCATTGATGGATTCGGGCGCTCGCGCTTGACCCAATCCAAAAAGCTATTCGTGTTCATTCGTGAACATTCGTGCTCATTCGTGGTTACGCTTTTTCTTTTGCTTTTCACCGCAACGCTCATCCACGCCGCGTCACTACCTGCGCCCGTCGCCAAGGCGCTGCGCGAAGCCGGCATCCCCGCCGCCAGCGTCGGCGTGTTCGTCCAGGATGTTTCCGCCCGCAAGCCGCTGATCGTCCACAAGGCGGATCGGCCGATGAGCCCGGCCTCCACCATGAAGCTGGTGACCACCTATGCCGGGCTGGAACTGCTGGGCCCGGCCTATACCTGGAAAACCGAGGTGCTGACGAGCGGGACGGTAACTGGAGATGTCCTGACGGGAGACCTGATCGTCAAGGGCTATGGCGACCCGGCGCTGACGCTGGAAAGTTTCTGGAACCTGTTGCGCGACGTGCGCGGGCTGGGTATCCGGGAAATCCGCGGCGATCTGGTGCTGGACAACAGTTATTTTCAGGCGACGGGCGGCGATCCGGGCTCCTTCGATAACGAGCCTTCCCGCCCTTACAACGTGATGCCCGAGGCGCTGCTGGTGAACTTTAAAACCGTCCGCTTCCGTCTCGTGCCGGAAGAGGGGGGCGGTGTGCGCATCATCGCCGACCCCGGGCCAGCCCGGCTGCGCATCGTCAATCGCTTGCTGCCTGATGATGGCCCGTGTAACGACTGGCGCGAGGGGGTGTTGACGGAAATCAGCAGGTACGGCAACGACGCGGTAACGGTATTGGTCAGCGGCAGCTATCCTCGTGCCTGCGGCGACAAGTCGCTGTATTTGAGCCTGTTCAATAATACCGGCCATGTCGATGCGCTGTTCCGGCAGTTGTGGCAGGAACTGGGCGGCACGCTGGTCGGCGGCGTGCGCGAGGGGGTCGCGGCGTCTGGCGCGCGGCTGCTGGCAAGTCGCGAATCCAGGGCGCTGGCGGAGGTGGTGCGCGACATCAACAAGTTCAGCAATAACGTGATGGCGCGCCAGCTGCTGTTGACCATCGGCCGGGAAGCCGGCAGCGAAGGTTCGACGCGTGGTGCGGTGCAGGTCGTCGATAAATGGCTGGCGGAGCGGGGTATGGCGTTCCCTGAACTGGAGATAGAGAACGGTTCCGGTCTTTCGCGCACCGAGCGCATCACCCCGGCGCATCTTGGCACGTTGCTGCTGGCGGCCTGGCGCGGCCCGCTGATGGCGGAGTTCGTGTCTTCCCTGCCGATCGCGGCAGTGGACGGTACCATGAAGAAACGGCTGCACGATCAGGGCGTGGCGGGGCATGCCCATATCAAAACCGGTTCGTTGCGGGGAGTGAAGGCGATTGCCGGCTATGTGCACGACCGCAAAGGGCGTAGCGTGGCGGTGGTGTTCATCATTAACCACCCCGATGCATCTGCTGGCCAGGCGGCTCAGGATGCGCTGCTGGAGTGGGTGTACAGCCGCAATTAGGCGGCGGGCTTCTTGCTCTTCAGGGTGATGTCTGGCCGAAGCAGGTCGATCCTGAATTCGGCTTCGTAGGGCGGCACGTTGCACTCGATGATGTCCTGCGGCGCGACATCCAGGCGCATCCCGGTGATGTCGGCGCGGATCGGCAGCAGCGTGACGCCTCGGTCCACCAGTACCACGGTGCGGATCTCCATAGGGTTTTTTCCCGCCAGGTATTCCACGGCCTTCAGCAGCGAGTGGCCGCGGTAGAGCACGTCGTCCACCACCATCACCGTGGCATTGGTCAGATCCAGGGCCGTCTGCTCGGCACTTTCAGTCAGCTCGGTTTCGGGATGCAGCAGGGTGAGATCGTCGGCGTAGCGCTTGACATGGAGTTTGTACAGCGGCAGGTTGGAAAGGCCGTAATCGCGAGCCAGCCGGTCGTGCAGCATTTCCGCCAGGGGCGCGCCACGGCGCAGCAGGCCGACGATCACGATCTGCTTCCGGCCGGTGAGCAGGCCGGCAGCCTGGCGCGCCATATCGGCGAGGACCGCATCGAGATCGGAGGTGCTGTAAAGACAGGTGCGCTGGCCTTGCGGTTTGTCCATGCTCACAGCCCCAAATCCTTCCACATCTCCTCCACCCGCGCCTTCACCGCCGCATCCATCACGATAGTCCGGCCCCATTCGCGCGCGGTTTCGCCCGGCCACTTGTTGGTGGCGTCCATGCCCATCTTCGAGCCGAGGCCGCTGACCGGGCTGGCGAAATCAAGGTAGTCGATCGGCGTGTTCTCGACCAGCAGCGTGTCGCGCCCTGGATCCATGCGGGTGGTCATGGCCCAGATCACTTCCTTCCAGTCGCGGATGTTGACGTCGTCGTCGGTGACGATAATGAACTTGGTGTACATGAACTGGCGCAGGAACGACCACACCCCGAACATCACGCGCTTGGCGTGGCCGGCGTACTGCTTCTTGATGCTGACCACGGCGAGGCGGTAGGAGCAGCCTTCCGGCGGCAGGTAGAAGTCGCTGATCTCGGGGAACTGTTTCTGCAGCAGCGGCACGAACACTTCGTTCA
>JAUYSN010000057.1 GCA_030696235.1 Sulfuricella sp.
GGTTCCAGCAGTGGATTCCAGTTTGATTTTCTCGCGTCCGCCTTTTGCCATTTTTCAGCCCCTTAAATGCTTTCGCCGCGAGCGCGTAGCTTCGCCAGCACGGCGTCGATGCCGTTCTTGTCAATGGTACGCAAAGCAGCGCAGGAAAGGCGCATACTGACCCAGCGGTTTTCGCTTTCCACCCAGAACTTGCGGTTTTGCAGGTTCGGCAGGAAACGACGTTTAGTCCTGTTGTTGGCGTGGGAGACGTTATTCCCCGACATCGGCTTCTTGCCGGTGATCTTGCATACGCGGGCCATGGTATTGCTCCAGAAATAGAATAATGAATTACGAAAAACGCGATTTATACCCTATTTTCGCCCTACAAGGCAAGAGAAAATTGCACCCTCTAGAGCAGGCCTCGCTCTGCGAATGACAGGAAACCGCTTCCGGCCACGATAAAATGATCCAGCACCCGGACGTCCACCAGAACCAGGGCGTTTTTCAGCGCCTGGGTCAGCACCTGGTCGGCATTGCTGGGCTCGGCCACGCCGGAAGGGTGGTTATGCGCCAGGATCAGCGCGGCGGCATTATGGTGCAGGGCGCGCTTGACCACTTCGCGCGGGTAGACGCTGGTCTGGGTCAGCGTACCGCGAAACAGTTCCTCGCTGACTATGACGCGATTTTGCGCATCCAGGAACAAGGCCATAAAGACTTCATGGGGCAAGCCCTGTAACCGGAGTCGCAAATAATCGCGCACAGCCTGCGGCGAGGACAGGGCATCGCGCTGCGCGATGTCTTCCTGCAGCGCGCGCCGCGCCATCTCCAGCACCGCCTGCAACTGGGCATATTTCGCTGTACCCATGCCCTTGGTCTGGCAAAACTCCTTTTCACTTGCCGCGAACAAAGCATTCAGGCCGCCGAAGCGCCCGTGCAGCTCCCGCGCCAGATCCACCGCACTTTTACCCGGCAGGCCGGTGCGCAGGAAGATCGCCAGCAATTCGGCGTCAGACAGGCTGGACGCGCCTTTCTGCAGGAGCTTCTCGCGGGGTCGTTCGCCTTCCGGCCAATCCGTTATCGCCATGACAAATTCTTTTTGTTTCAAGTAGAATGAAGGGATTATGACCGATTCAGCGAAAAAACGCCTGGTTCTCGGCGTCACCGGCGGCGTGGCCGCCTACAAGGCCGCCGAGCTTACCCGCCTGCTGGTGAAAAACGGCATCGAGGTTCAGGTGATCATGACCGAAGCGGCCCGCCACTTCGTCGCCCCGGCCACCTTCCAGGCACTCTCCGGCAAGCCGGTGCTGACCGATTTATGGGACGGCCAGGCGGCCGGTGGCATGGCGCACATCGACGTCACGCGCAATGCCGACGCGGTGCTGATCGCCCCGGCCAGCGCCGATTTCCTCGCCAAGCTCGCGCACGGCGCCGCGGACGACCTGCTCTCCGCTGCCTGCCTGGCGCGCGCCTGCCCCCTCTTAGTCGCCCCGGCGATGAATCGCGAAATGTGGGACAACCCGGCCACCCAGCGCAACATCACCCAGCTCAGGCGCG
>JAUYSN010000052.1 GCA_030696235.1 Sulfuricella sp.
CGTGTCGCTCGACATCCGCCCGGGTCGAACGCTGGCGCTGGTCGGTGAATCCGGCTGCGGCAAGACCACGGTGGGCAAGAGCATCCTGCAGTTGATCCGCCCCACTGCCGGCAGCGTGCGCTTTGCCGGCGATGAACTTACACAGTTGAAGGGCGCCGAACTGCGCGCCCGGCGTGCCAATTTTCAGATCGTATTCCAGGACCCTTATTCCTCGCTCGATCCGCGCATGCGGGTTGCAGACATCATCGAGGAGGGCATGGTAGCGTTGGGAGCAGCCACGAGCTCGGCCGATCGCCAGAATAGTATGGACCGCTTGCTGCAGCAGGTAGGGCTCTCACCCGACAGCAAGTACCGCTATCCTCATGAGTTTTCCGGCGGGCAGCGCCAGCGCATCGCCATTGCACGCGCACTTGCGGTGAAGCCGCAGCTGATCGTGTGCGACGAACCGACCAGCGCGCTTGATGTCTCGGTGCAGGCGCAAATCCTCAACTTGCTCAAGGGGCTGCAGGACGAACTGGGCCTGGCCTATCTGTTCATCACCCATAATCTGGCGGTGGTCGAGTATTTTGCCCACGAGGTGGCAGTGATGTATCTGGGGCGGATCGTCGAACGGGGTACGGTGGAAGAGGTGATGCAGGCGCCGCGCCATCCCTATACCCGGGCGCTGCTTTCGGCCGTGCCGGTAGTGGATGCCGCTGCGCGCCGTGAAATCATCCGGCTGGCCGGGGATTTGCCTTCGCCGGCGAACCCGCCGTCAGGTTGCCACTTTCACCCGCGCTGCCCGCAGGCCATGGCCGCATGCCGGCAAAGCTACCCGGCTGTGGCCGGCTTCAGCGCAACGCATAGTACCTGCTGTTATTTGTATTCGGAAAAGTAGCAAACCGGCTGGGCGCCGGCAGATGAATCAGCCCTTGCCGGGCAGCATCAGGGCAACTTTGTTGCCGGGGGTGAGGCCACGCTTGCCGGAAATATTGTTCCAGCGCTGGATATCGTTGGTCGCGACATTAAACCGCTTGGCGATGCTGGCTACGGTGTCGCCGCGGCGTACGGTGTAATAGTGCTGGCTGTGTTTCGCACTATTCGCAGCAGCTGGTTTCACAGGCTTAGCCTTGCTCGCCGCAGCTTGTTTAACAGGCTTGGTCTTGACCGCTGCAAGCTTGCGCTTGGTGAGGGTTTCCTGGCGGATTACCAATTTCTGGCCGTTGCTGAGGCGGTTGGACCTGAGATTGTTCAGGGCCTTGATTTGGGCCGCAGAGATTTTGTGGCGTTTGGCGATGCTGGCCAGGGTGTCGCCCTTCTTCACGGCATAAATCAGGCGGGATGAGACCGGCAACGGCCCGGTTTCTTCGGGTTCGATGGCCTGTTGTGCTTCGTCGAAGGCGGGAATCGCTGCTTCGTTGCGGCTGAGTGGCACCAGCAGAGTCTGGCCGGCAGACAGTTTGTTGCGCTTGGTGATGCTGTTGATCTCTTTTAGCCGGGCGACGCTGATGCTGAAGCGGCGCGCTACATTATCGATTTTTTCGCCGCGTGTCGGTGTGTAGGATTTCCAGGAAACCAGCGGCTTGTCATAGCTTTCCAGGTTGCTGGTAAAGGTATTGGCCTTGTCCACCGGCAGCAGCAAGGCGCGCGAACCCTTGGCGTTGATGACAGGCCGGTTGTACGCGGGGTTGAGCGAGACAAAGTCGTGCAGCGGCATTCCGGCCAGGCGCGCGGCGACGGCAAGGTCGATGTGCTGCGTGGTGGCTACGCTGACGAAATAGGGGCGGTTGGGGATAGGGGCGAGGGTCAGGTTTCTGGCCGCCGGGTCCATGATGATCTGCTTGACCGCCATCAGCTTGGGCAGGTAGTTGCGCGTCTCTGCCGGCATCGTCAGGCTGAGGTAGTCGGTGGGCAGACCCTTTTTCCTGTTTTTGGCGATGGCGCGCTGTACCGAGCCCTCGCCCCAGTTATAGGCGGCGAGCGCCAGTTCCCAGCTGCCGAACATGTCGTGGAGCTTTTGCAGGTAGTCCAGCGCCGCATCCGTCGCGGCGGTGACATCGCGGCGGCCGTCGTACCACCAGTTTTGCTCCAGGCCGAAGTACTTGCCGGTGGAAGGGATGAATTGCCAGATGCCGGAGGCGTGGCTGGTGGAATAGGCTTTGGGATTGAAGGCGCTTTCTATCATCGGCAGCAGGGCGACTTCGGTCGGCATGCCGCGTTTCTCGACTTCTTCGACGATGTGGTACAGGTAGAGCTGGCTGCGCTCCACCATGCGTCTCACGTATTCAGGACGGTTGGCATACCAGGCAACATGGTTCTGCACCAGGGGCGAATCCAGTTCCTGCAGGGCGAAACCATCGCGGATGCGTTCCCACAAGTCGACGGGCTCTTCCGAAGAAGCGACATTGAGGGGTTTTTTTGATGGGGAGCCAAGAATTCCGGTGCTGGGCTGAAGCAGCAGAGGCGTCTCTGCTTCGGTCGTTTCGGCCAGTGCTTGTTTGACGGGTTGTTCGGAGAAATCGGGGCCAAGCAAGTCAGCTGCGCTTGCCGTCGGCAGAAGCAGCGCGAAAACGCTGGCCAGTGCCAGAATTATGGGGGGGATAAGACGCATGCTTGTTGTTGATTGTTCAGCGTGATTGAAACTCCGCCGATGGTAGCCAAGAAACCCTTGCCGCGTCAAGGAATATCTTCGTCTGCCGCGCCCTGACGGTAGCGGATAATGCCTTGAATTACAATCTATTTCTCCACTCTCTGACGGCGGTGAAGACCTTGACGGCCTCATCCAGCGGGCCACCGGAAAAATGGCTGGCCGCTTCTATCACGGCCGGGTGTTCGCAGCGAAGGAAAGGGTTGGTGGCTTTTTCCAGGCTGATAGTGGAAGGCAGGGTGGGGCGGCCTTGTTCCCGGGTCTGGCGGTCGCGCGCTTCGCGCTCAAGAAGTTGGCGGTTGGCGGGTTCAACCTTCTTGGCAAAGCGGATGTTCTCCAGGGTGTATTCATGGGCACAATAGACCTGGGTATCGTCGGGCAGGGCGGCCAGTTTTTGCAGCGAGGCATGCATTTGCTCAGGGGTGCCCTCGAATAGCTTGCCGCAACCGCAGGTGAACAGCGTGTCGCCACAAAACAGGGAATTTGCGCCATAATAGGCAACGTGGCCGGCGGTATGGCCTGGTACGTCAAGGACTGCGAATTCCACGCCCAGCTCCGGCAATCTCACCGTATCGCCCGTGCCGACCGGGTCGGTGATGCCTGGAATGGTTTCCTTGCGGGGGCCGTAAACCGGCACGGCAGCGTGTCTTAGGAGTGCTTCAATGCCGCCGGTATGATCGCCGTGGTGGTGCGTGATCAGGATGGCGGCAAGGCGCAACCCGTGGTGTCCGAGATAGTCCAATACCGGCTCGGCGTCGCCGGGATCCACGACTGCGGCGTAGCGCCCGTCGCCAATCAGCCAGATGTAGTTATCCTCGAAAGCCAGAACAGGAATGATCTTCATGGCAATATGTTCGAATTAAGCTCGCATGATGTCAATGGATGAATGGTTAGCCACCCCGCTCGGGCGCTACCTGATCGAGCGCGAACAGGCCTATTTCGATCAGGTGGTGGCGGATATTTTCGGCTTTAATGCGCTGCAAATCGGCTTCCCCCAGTCCGACCTGTTGCGTGCGAATCGCATGCCGAAGCGGTTCGCCGCCGCGCCGCAATTTTCGGAAAACGGGAAAGCGGAGATTAAATTACTGGCCGAGCCGGGGTGTTTGCCGATCGCCAGCCAGAGCATCGATTTGCTGCTGTTGCCCCACGTGCTGGAATTCAGCGCTCACCCTCACCAGATTCTGCGTGAGGTGGAGCGGGTGCTGATGCCGGAGGGTCAGGTGATCATCAGCGGCTTCAACCCATTCAGTCTGTGGGGGCTGCCCCGGTTCCTGCCCAGTCACAAGCAGAATTACCCCTGGCATGGGAATTTTATTTCCCTGCCGCGCATCAAGGATTGGCTGGCCCTGCTGGGCTTTGATGTGGTGGCCGGCCGGATGTGCTGCTATGCGCCGCCGTTGCGCAGCGAACAATGGCTGCGGCGCTGCCGCTTCATGGAAGCCGCGGGCGACCGCTGGTGGGCGCTGGCGGGTGGTGTGTATTTCCTGCAGGCGAAAAAGAAGGTGGCCGGCATGCATTTGATCATGCCGAGCTGGAACAGAAATTCAGTGGCAAAAAAAGGGCTCGCCCCGGTGCCGCAGAAGATGATCAACAATAAAATATCTGAACAGTGAAAATGGTAGAAAACAAGGAAATTCCAGAGCTGCGGCGCAACATCGTGGAGATCTATACCGATGGTGCCTGCAAGGGTAATCCCGGCGTGGGCGGCTGGGGTGCATGGCTGCGCTATTCCGGGCATGAAAAGGAGCTCTGCGGCGGCGAGAAGCTCACCACCAACAACCGCATGGAGCTGACCGCGGTGATCCGGGCGCTGGAAGCCTTGTCGCGCCCCTGCATCGTCCGGCTGCATACCGACTCGAAGTACGTGCAGAAAGGGATCAGCGAGTGGATTCATGCCTGGAAGCTGCGCGGCTGGCGCACTGCCGACAAGAAGCCGGTAAAGAACGATGACTTGTGGAAGCGGCTCGACGTGCTGGCCGCGCAGCACGAGATCGAGTGGCTGTGGATCAAGGGCCATGCCGGGCACGAAGGCAACGAACGGGCCGACAGGCTGGCCAACCGGGGCGTCGAAGAGTTAAAAGGGTAGATAAACCATGCGGCAAATCATTCTGGATACCGAAACCACCGGCCTGGACGCCAATCTGGGGCACCGCATCATCGAGGTGGCCGCGGTTGAAATGATCAACCGGCGCTTGACGGGCAATCACTTCCATCAGTACCTCAACCCGCAACGCGAGATCGACCCGGGTGCGCAGCAGGTGCACGGCATCAGCCTGGAGTTTCTGCAGGACAAGCCGTTTTTTCGTGATATCGCCCAGGATTTTATCGAGTTCATCAGCGGCGCGGAGCTGATTATCCACAATGCGCCGTTCGATATCGGGTTCCTCAACAGCGAGTTGAAGCTGATCGGGCTGGAGCCGGTCGGGAAATACAGCCCGGACGTGATCGACACCCTGAAAATGGCCAAGGATCTGCATCCGGGGCAGAAAAACAATCTGGATGCGTTGTGCCGCCGATATTTTGTGGACAATGCCAGCCGCACCCTGCACGGGGCCCTGCTGGATACCGAGCTGCTGGCCGAGGTTTATCTCGCCATGACGCGCGGACAGAACAGCCTGATGATCGAATCCGCTGAAGCGGGAGACCACCACGTCGACCTGGGTGGGGATATCGTGCCGCATGACCTGATGGTGCTGGCGGCCACACCAGACGAGATGGAGGCGCACCGTGCCTACCTGAGCGAGATCGACAAGGCCAGCAAGGGCGCCTGCCTGTGGCGGGCGCTTGAAAGCGGTGCCTGATTGGCTCGGCGTCCATGTAAAAAGCAACGTGGATGGCAAGAAAAGGCGGAACAGGACATGACTGAATCGGATTGGCGGAATATAGCTCTCCTGGCGCTTTCCTGGCTGGGGTATTTCGCTATGCATTCGGCGCTGGCTTCGCTCTGGGCGAAAAGCTGGGTCGCCTTGCATTATCCGGAGCGGATGCCGCTTTATCGGCTGAGCTTCAATATTCTTGCGGTGCTGATGCTGCTGCCGATACTCTGGCTGATGGTTCGCAATCCCGGCCCGACGCTATGGGCCTGGCAGGGTCTGGGTGCCTGGTTGGCGAACGGGCTGGCGCTGGCGGCGGTGTTCGGTTTCATGAAGTCGCTGAATTATTACGATACCCAGGAATTCATCGGAATGCGCCAGTGGAAATCACACACTCGGCGGGTGGAGGATCAGGAGGGCTTCCATCTTTCGCCATTCCATCGTTATGTGCGTCATCCGTGGTATTTCTTCGGGCTGGTGCTGATCTGGACACGCGACATGAATGCCGCAATGCTGTTGTCCAGCGTGATGATGACGGTTTATTTCATCATCGGTTCGCGGCTGGAGGAAGAGAAGCTGGTAGTCTATCACGGAGATGTCTACCGGCGCTATATGGAACGGGTGCCCGGCCTGATTCCCCTGCCCTGGAAGTCGCTCACGGCGAAGGAAGCCGCCGAGCTGGTAAAGGCGGCACAGCGGACATCGGAACGACCCTGAACCGCTTACAAGCCGACCTTGCTCGCCTCGATGCCGTGCTTGTCTACTTGCTCCATCACCTTGCCTGAGCTTACGGCATCGGGGTTGTAGGTGACCGTCATCATATGGGGGTGTTCCGGGCTGAAACATGCCGACACGACGCCCTCCATGTGGCTGATTTCATCCTCCAGCTGAGTCCGATCATTCATGGGAAGCTCAGGGTGCACGTTGATGAGAAAGTCTGTCAGATCCATGATTGCTCTCCTTGCGTCAGGTTGTAGAGGTTGATTGCCGCTTACCGGTTACAGGCCGCGGACAGCCGACTACCCTGTGGTTCACCCTACGCTCGCGGGCAAAGAACCTCAATGACGTGAACCCGGTAAAATGGGGTAGGGTTACTCAGCAATAAAAAATTAGGCATGATTCCACTGAATATGTTCTCAAGTTTCACTCAGCGAGCAGGGACAAAAGGGTGAACCATTGCCCCCGGCTGCACCCAGCGGTCGAACTCTTCTTCCGTCACATAGCCCAGCGCCAGTGCCGCCTGCCTTAGCGTGCCGCCATCATGGTGCGCCCGCCTGGCGATTTCGGCAGCCTTGTCGTAGCCGATGTGCGGAGTGAGGGCGGTGACCAGCATCAGGGAGCGCTCCAGCAGCTCCGCAATGCGCTCGCGATTGGCTTCGATGCCGCGCGCGCAATGCTTTTCGAAGCTCGTCATTCCGTCCGCGAGCAAGCGCACGCTTTGCAGGAAATTGTGGGCGATGAGCGGCTTGAACACATTCAGCTCGAAATTGCCCGATGCTCCGCCGATGGTGATGGCAACGTCGTTGCCGAAGACCTGGCAGCACAGCATGGCGAGCGCTTCGCACTGGGTCGGATTCGCCTTGCCC
>JAUYSN010000070.1 GCA_030696235.1 Sulfuricella sp.
GGAAGGCTACGGCATCGACAAACGGCATCCGGAAGTCATTTACGTGCAGCAGGATCTGCGCATGGATCTTCCCGCACAAACCATCAGCTGGGTGAAGGATGGCGCACCTCAGACCATCAAGCTGCGTCCGGGCCATATTTACGTGCAGCCCAACGGCTACAAGGTCGAGATGCAGAAGCATCCGGGTGCGCCATCATGGCGTTTGGTGGGCACGGATCCGGAAGGCACCTTCTGCCACAAGCCCTGCACCGTGTCAGGCGGAGGAAAGTCGGAGATTTCCAAATCACTGAATGACGCGGTGATCTATGGCCCGCTGTTCGTTGCCGATCTGGAGAAGGATCTCATCAAGGTCGAAAAAATCATCAAGAAGGATTACTCCGGCCGCTTCAAACCGGGGTTCGAGCATGAGGACCGGGATCCAGCCCGCACATTGCTCAGCGCCGAACGCAGCCTGGGATCGGTGATCAAGGTGCTTACCCCCTCCCCCTCCCACACCGGGGAATACAATGCCTGGCTGGAAGAAATTCCCGACCGCATTTTAGCGCTGGTGTTCATCATCAAGCGCATGTATCGGCCGGAATGGGGAGACAACTGGCGCAACCAACTTTCGACGGATTTCGTGAACGGCCATCCCGGCCATGAGCTCAAGCTCGGCGAGAGAAAGCTGGTCGGTTCCTATTTACGCATAGGTTTTGCGGAAAATGGGGCGTGGCGCGTGTTCAAGTTACGCCAGGATTTCATCGCTGCCGACAAGGTGCAGATGGAGGACGACATCAGCGCCTCGGTTGTCGTTCCCGCTGCGTCCCTGCCCAATTTATCGCCGAAAAGCGACGACCCCTCCGTCAAGCTCGTGCGTAACTGCGAGTACCGCCTGTTCCAGCGCCCAGACGAGGCGGTTCATCGCGGATTCGATAGCCAGGCCGAACAGGACATCGCTCAGCGCAACAATTTTATTGCGAATTTCGAGCCGCTCAATGGCGAGTCATTGACGAGAATTATCGATGACGTGGTGGGATTCGACCAGTACACCGACCCCATGCGCAAGATTCTTCGCGAGGCCCATGAAGCCAATGAATACGTGGTGTCCTCTGCACATCCGCGCCTGGTGGACGGCAAGCCGAGCAAGAATCCCCGTTACCTGCAACTGCGGCTCGATCTCTCCAACCCGGTAAGGCGCTACGTGGCAGAAATAGGCGCCAGGTTCAATCGCCGGGTTCCTTTGGGCACACCCGTCATCGAACCCGTCAACGCTGTGCTGGTGGGCCGTCGCAACAACCCGCCGGAACCTGGCATCCGCCCCCTGGCAGTCTATAACCCGATTCACTACCAGGAACTGCCTGAGCTGTTCATGGACTTCATCTGCAGCCTCACCGGAAAATCGCCGTCCACGACTGGTGTCGGCAGCGAAGGCGCGCTCACCAAAGGGCCGTTCAACGCCCTCCGGCCCACTGTGGATCTCAACAATACACTGGTGTCCTTCATCCTTACGGGTTACGCCGGCTATTCCACCGCGGCGGGTTATATCGGCCCGAAGCTCCGCATCGACCACGACATCAGCCTGCTGGTGCCGGAAATCTGGTCGCGCCTGAAGCCACAGGAGCGGGATCCGCGCTTCCTGATCGAAAACGGCTACATGGAAAAAGTGCAGGATTTCCAGTATCAGGGCCGCCTGATCCAGGCAAGCCGCCTCGGCTATCGCATCACGGAACGCTTCGTACATGGCTTCATGGGCAAAATGTTCGATGCGCCCCGTGCGGTATTCGGTGAGCAAATCCTGCGGCCGGAAACCCAGGATATGGCGGTATTCGTGGATGGGGTGGAAAATATCGTCGAAGCGCAGCAAAAGGTGGCCGTCTGCTATCTGGAGGACGGCAGCGTGGAAGATGCCTGCCCGCCGCTCAAGGCCTTGCTCCACATCATGGCTAAGGGTCATTATGAGGGCAAAGACGTGCACGACCCGGCCATCCGGGCCTTGTTTACCCGTGAAGCATTGCTCGCTTCGGATTGGTACCAGGAACGACTAAAGACGAAGCAGATACGGGACATCCGTCTTTGGGAACGCCATATCGCCTACCTGGACACCTTCGCCCACCGCACCAGCCACCAGGACCTGGCCGAGCGGCTTGACATCCAGGAACGCCTCGAAGGCGCCAAGACCAAGCTGGAGTGGGTAAAGAGCACGGCATACCTGCAAAGCCTGAGCGGCACTATCGGTGCCGATCCGTTGCGTCCGACGCAGTCAAAAGCATAGTCTTTGCAGTCAAGTAGGGTGGGCACGTTTTTGTGCCCACGCGGGCAGCGGAATATTCCGCGTGGGCACAAAAATGTGCCCACTCTACCATGCTAGCCGCCCGAAGCGGCTGCGCACACGAATTTCAGGACATCTTCATCCACGCTGCCTTCCAGCACCGGGACGTCCACCTGGCCGGCCAGCTTCTGGCGGGTAATCACGCTCATATCCGCGCGTTGCGCTTCGCTCGAAAGCACGACGGTGGTGCGCTTGGTACAATCGACCCGCTGCTCCATCACCAGATACTTTACAACTTCGCGCCCGATCCTGAGTTCTTTTGCATCATTGATCACGTGTCGACTGGTAAATATCAGCTGCGGCTTGGCGCCACGGATGCTGCTTTTGTCCACCTCGCGGAAATTGTCGCTGATTTGGGATGCCTGCACCCATTCCGCCGCCTGGACCGGAAAATTGGCGACGAGTCCCAGAACGACAACGCCGGCGCAATGCCTTAAAACTTTTTGCATCAATTTACTCCTCAATCAATTCGCATTAAACTTGCCATCGCTCCCATCATACCAAACACCATCCAGATAACGAATCCAAAGGAATCCCGCAATGAACAGAAGCAACAAAATCATCGGTGTTGCCATTTTTCTGCTGAGCATGACAGGGAACGCTCTCGCAGCCGGCACGATTTTCGAAGCCGCCCGGGATGGCACCCCGCAAGAAGTGGAAAAAATGCTGGCCGCCAACAAGAACCTGGTCAACGCTCGCACCGAGCTCGGCTCCACGCCGCTGCACATCGCCGCCACCCGCTCCAATCCGGAAATCGCCAAACTGCTGGTGGCCAAGGGGGCCGATATCAACGCCAGGGACAACAATGGCTCGATCCCGCTGCATATTGCCGCCTACACCGGAAAGAAGGAACTGGTGGAATTTTTCCTGGGCAAGGGAGCCGACGCCTACGCCAAGGACTTCAAGAACGAAACCCCGAAAGACAAGGCCCATCATTCCCTGAGCCATGAAATCGAGGGAATTCTGGCAGTTTGGATGCTGAAAAACCCGCAACCAGCCAAGAAGAAATAAGCTCGGCCGGCGCCTTATCCTGTGGCTGCAAGGCCCACATTGAGTGTGTCAGGCCGAGGCAATCAGTCCCGCCATAAGCAGCAGCGCACCAGGCCGAAGCCGGCAAGGATGAGAAACTTCGAGTTGTGCTAGGAATCCTCGCCGACGATCGGAACATCGCTCAGAACTTCCAATACCGGCACCCCCGATTCATCCAGTTGCACATGCTCGATCTGGGCGAAACGGCGACTGATTTTCTGGCTGGTGACATGCACTTCCTCGGCATCCTCATGGGCCAGGCGGATATGATCCGCCAGCTTTTTCATGCGCGTGTCGAAGCGGGCAAACTCCTTGCCCAGCTTGCCCAGCGCATCCTTGATGATGTGCACCTGCTTGCGGGTTTCCACGTCCTTGATCACGGCCCGAGCGGTGTTCAGAATCGCCATCATGGTGGTCGGCGAAACGATCCACACCCGCTTCTGCATCGCGTAATCCACCACGTCATCCTGATGGTGGCCGTGAATCTCGGCAAATACCGCCTCGGCCGGCACGAACATCACCGCGCCATCGCTGGTTTCGTTGGGAATGATGTACTTCTCGCTGATCGCGTCCACGTGTTTTTTTACGTCCGACTTGAATTGCTTCAGCGCCTGGGCACGGTCGCCCTCGGACAGCTCAGCAGCGAACATGCGGTGATAGTTTTCCAGCGGGAACTTCGAGTCCACGGCGACATTGCCGGTCGGCTCGGGCAGCATCAACAAGCAGTCCACGCGGTTGCCATTGCTCAGGGTTTGCTGGAAGGCGTAGGCCGAAGGCGGCAGAATGTTGCGCACCAGCGCCTCCAGCTGCACCTCGCCGAAGGCGCCGCGCGAACGCTTGTCGCCAAGCAGTTCCTGCAGGCTCACCATGTTGGTGGTGAGGCCGTCGATCTTCTTCTGCGCCTCGTCGATAGTCGCCAGCCGTGCCATGACGTTGGCGAAGGTCTCGTTGGTTTTCTTGAAACCCTCATCCAGCCGCTCCGTCACCTTGCCGCTGATCTGCTCGAGGCGGCCATCCACCGATTTGGTCAGGGATTCAATGGCGGTAGTTAACTGTTGGGTGGTGTTGCGCAGGGTGGACTGAATCAGTTCCTGGTTGGCGCGCACCTGCTCTGCGGATTGTGTCAGCATCGCTTCGCGAGTCAGGGCCAGACTCTCGCCTTGGGATAGCTGCAATTTTTCCAGCGCATCCCGGTTTAACTGAAGTTCCTGAGAGATCGATCCGCGCAGGCGCTCGGCATTTTCCGCTGCGGCCGAATTCATGCGGTCGCCCTGCCTGGTCAGCCCCTCGTGCAGATCGGACAGCATGGCACGGTGCTTCTCCTCCATGATTTGCGCCACCAGGGCCGGCAGTTCATCCTGTCGGCGGACCAGCCCGCCAAATCTGAATCCCAGCCACAAGGCGGCGGCCAGGATAAACAACAGCAAAATACCGATCAGGATTTCAGGCATGACTTCCTCTAAATAAACCCAGATTGTCCATTGGAATGCTCGTACATGTAGGAGTGCCGCCCCCGGCACGAATGCGGTCGAAAATCGCGGCGAGGGCGCCGCTCCTACAGCGGTGTTTTGGCTCTAATGGACAATCCGGAATGAATGGAAGGGAGATTCTAACGCATCACCGATGGCGCCAGTACCCGGCTGCGGTCGGGGTAGCCAAACCGCAAAATGAAAAATCCCCCGCTTCCCGATGTGTAGATCGGAGAAGCGGGGGATTCCTAACAAGCTATGCCGTTAGGAGCGCGACGCCTTCTTGCGCTCGTGTTCCAGCAGGAAACGTTTGCGAATGCGGATCGACTTCGGGGTGATTTCCACCAGCTCGTCGTCATCGATGAATTCCACTGCGGATTCCAGCGTCATCTTGATCGGCGTGGTCAGGCGTACCGCCTCGTCGGTGCCGGAGGAACGCACGTTGGTCAGTTGCTTGCCTTTGATCGGGTTCACTACCAGATCATTGTCGCGACTGTGTATACCGATGATCATGCCTTCGTACAGTTTGTCGCCGGGACTCACGAACATCTTGCCGCGATCTTCCAGTTTCCACAGGGCGTAGGCGACGGCCTCGCCGTTATCCTGGCTGATCAGCACGCCGTTGCGGCGACCAGGAATGTCGGCCCTGACTTCAGCATACTCGTCGAACACGTGCGACATCACGCCGGTACCGCGGGTCAGGGTCATGAATTCGCCCTGGAAGCCGATCAGGCCACGCGCGGGAATACGGTACTCCAGACGCACCCGGCCATGGCCATCGGGTTGCATGTCCTGCAAATCGCCGCGGCGGCGGCCCAATTCTTCCATCACCGCGCCCTGATTCACATCCTCCACGTCGAGCGTAAGCGCCTCATAGGGCTCGCACTTGACGCCGTTGATTTCCTTCATCACCACGCGCGGCTTGCCCACGGCCAGCTCGTAACCTTCGCGGCGCATATTTTCCAGCAGCACCGTCAGATGCAGTTCGCCGCGCCCGGAAACGATAAAGGAGTCGGCATCCTCGGTCTCTTCAACCTTCAATGCCACGTTGATCAACAGTTCCTTCTGCAAGCGGTCGCGCAGTTGGCGGCTGGTGACGAACTTGCCCTCGGTGCCGGCCAGCGGCGAAGTATTAACCCGGAAGTTCATGTTCAGCGTCGGCTCATCCACCAGCAACAGCGGCAGCCCCTGAGGCTTTTCCTTGTCGCAGATGGTGACGCCAATGCCCACCTCTTCAATTCCGGTAATCAGAATGATATCCCCGGCCTGCGCTTCATCCAGCTGTACCCGTTCCAGACCGTGGAATCCCATCACCTGGTTGATCTTGGCATTTTTCGGGGCGCCATTCGGTCCATTCATCACGACAACCTGTTGACCCGGCTTGATGCGACCGTTGGCGACGCGACCGATGCCGATGCGACCGACGAAGCTGGAGTAGTCCAGTGCGGCAATCTGTAGCTGCAACGGAGCATCCGGATCACCCTTCGGCGGCTCCACGTGCTTGAGAACGGTATCGAACAGGGCACGCATGTGATCGCAAGTCTGGCCCAACTCCAACATGGCGTAACCGTTGATCGCGGAAGCGTACACGACGGGGAAATCCAGCTGATCTTCGGTTGCACCCAGCTTGTCGAACAGTTCGAAGGTCTGGTTGACGACCCAGTCCGGGCGCGCGCCAGGACGGTCGATCTTGTTCACTACGACAATCGGCTTGAGGCCCAGCGCAAGGGCCTTCTTGGTCACGAACCGGGTTTGCGGCATCGGGCCTTCCACTGCGTCCACCAGCAGCAACACGCCGTCCACCATACCCAGCACCCGTTCCACCTCACCGCCGAAGTCCGCGTGTCCCGGGGTATCCACGATATTGATGTGTACGCCTTCATATTCCACAGAAGTGTTCTTGGCGAGAATGGTGATGCCACGCTCCTTTTCCTGATCGTTGCTGTCCATCACCCGTTCGGCGATATGCTGGTGCGAGGCGAAAGTACCAGCCTGGTGCAGCAGCTTGTCCACCAGAGTGGTCTTGCCGTGGTCGACGTGGGCGATGATTGCAATATTGCGTTGAGCGCGTGACATGTAATGATTCCTGCTATGTAAAAAAGTCAGCGATTGTAGCATAAATATCTGGCTTTTCTGGAAAATCTCCGTATAATGCGCCGCTTGGCTGAAGCAATATCTTTATCAGCCAAGGTTCATCGCTCCTGACCCTTCCTTCTCAGAATTTCCTGAGTACGATTTCACCCCGGTTAGCGACGATGTTTTAGCGCCGCGTGGTGTTTGGTACTTGGCTCCCTTAAATTAATGGGGCCACCCCTGCTTATTGCCTGCTGCGCGTTATTTTTACCTTAAACTTAAGGAAATACACGTGTCTTTTGAAAAACTGAATCTAAATCCCGCCATCCTGCAAGCGATCGCCGATAGCGGTTACACAGAACCCTCCCCGATCCAGGCTGCGGCTATCCCCGAAGTTCTCGCCGGTCATGACCTGATGGCTTCGGCGCAAACCGGAACCGGCAAAACCGCCGCCTTCATCCTGCCTGCGCTGCAATACCTGACCGAGCCATCCCAGAGCAAAAGCAAAGGCCCGCGCATACTGGTGTTGACCCCTACACGCGAACTGGCGAATCAGGTTAACGACGCCGCACGCAAATACAGCAAGCACATGCGCGTCAAAACTGTCAGCATTCTCGGCGGCATGCCCTACCCGCTGCAAAACAAGCTGCTGTCGCAGCCTGTGGACATCCTCGTCGCCACGCCTGGCCGCCTGATCGACCATCTCGACCGCGGTCGCATCGATTTCTCGCGCCTGGAAATGCTGGTGCTGGACGAAGCCGACCGCATGCTGGACATGGGCTTCATCGACGACGTCGAGAAAATCGCCGCCGCCACCCCGGCCAGCCGCCAGACCCTGCTCTTCTCGGCTACGCTCGAAGGCACCATCGCAACCCTGGCTAAGCGTCTGCTGAAAGATCCCAAGCGCATCCAGATGACCGCGCAGCAGGCCAAGCACGAGAATATCGAGCAGCGTCTGCACATCGTCGACGACATGGCGCACAAAAACCGCCTGTTGCAGCATCTGCTGACCGACATCGATGTCAAACAAGCCATCGTGTTCACTTCCACCAAACGCGACGCCGACATGCTGGCTGAAGACCTGTTCGCACAGGGCCATCAGGCTGCGGCACTGCACGGCGACATGAACCAGGGCGCGCGCAACCGCACCCTCACCCGCATGCGCAGCGGCGCCATCAAAGTGCTGGTCGCCACCGATGTGGCGGCGCGCGGACTTGACGTGGCCGGCATCAGCCATGTGATCAACTTCGACCTGCCCAAGTTCGCCGAGGACTACGTCCACCGCATCGGCCGTACCGGTCGTGCAGGCAGCCAGGGCATCGCGGTATCCTTCGCCTCCGGCAAGGACGTGATGAACCTGAAAAAGATCGAGCGCTTCACCGGTCATGCCATCACCCCGCACGTCGTTCCCGGCTTCGAGGCGAAACGGCCGATGCGTTCCGGCGCGCCCAGCCCGGCCGGCAAGCGCCCTGGATTCGGCAACAATGACCGTCGTGGCGGCTATGAAGGTCGCCCCAACGGCAATCGCGAAGGCTATGCAGGGCGCGGCGGTCCGAACAAGGGCGCTACCGGAACGGGACGCCCCGTCAGTCGCGGCAGGTAATTCTGACCGGTAACACCATGAAAAAAGGCGCTCGAAACTGAGCGCCTTTTTTTGTCATCTACCCCGACTTAATCGTGGCGGCCATGCTTGTGCTTATTCTTGTATTGGCCGAGATGCCGGCCATTGTCGCGATGATCATGGTCATCGATGTATACGACTTCCTTCCTCACCCTCACGGTTTCACGTCTGCGGTCAGACGTTGCCACCGCAACACCGGCCGCACCGCCAACAGCGCCGCCGATACTTGCGCCATCACGGCCACCCACGGCCGAACCAAGTGCGGCACCCGCGCCACCACCAAGTGCCCCACCCAGGATCGCGTCACCATCCATGGCTTTCGCTGTAGTTGCAGAAACCACCAGCACGCCCATTGCCAACAACATCAAGATTTTCATTCTTTTTCTCCGAGAAACATAATGGTTTGGATTATAGATTCTTGCCATAACACGATGGGTTACAGTTTTGTCATTTTCAGGGGTGATCAACCCTCCTTGTTGCGCATGAAATCGGCCGTTTTCTGGAAGGCGGCAGCCAGTTCCTTGCGCAAGCCCTCATCCAGGCCGACGTCCTGCATTGCCTGAATCATGCAGCTCATCCACTGGTCGCGCTCCGATTCGCCGATGGCGAATGCCACGTGGCGCTGGCGCAGGCGCGGATGGCCGTATTTCTCGACATACAGCTGCGGCCCGCCTAGCCAGCCAGACAGAAAGAGAAACAGCTTCTCGCGCGAGGCTTTCAGGCTCTTCGCATGCAGTTCGCGGATGCCCTGTAAATCCTGCTGCTGGTCCATCAGGTCGTAGAAACGGTCGACCAGCTTGCGCACCACTTCCTCGCCGCCAATACGTTCGTAGTGTGTTTGCATTTTCACAATTCCAGATTCATTGCCACAGAGCGCACAGAGTTTTCAGCCCAGATTATCCATTAGAGCCAAAATACCGCTGTGGGAGCGGCGCCCTCGCCGCGATTTGCGGCCGCATTCGCGCCGGGGGCGGCGCTCCTACATGCACG
>JAUYSN010000090.1 GCA_030696235.1 Sulfuricella sp.
TCCTGTTCCGCTGCAATCCCTTTTTGACGCTGCTCGGCCTGCTGCCTGACCTGCACCAGCCGCTGTACCTCGAGTTGCAAACGGTGCTGCTTCTGCTGCGCTTCGCCCGCAGCGCTGCGCAGCCGGGCAATCTCTTTTTGCTGCTGCGCCAGCGCAGACTCGGCCTGGGCCATCACGGTTTGCCGCTGCGCCAGCGCCGCCTGCTTCGCTTCAAGATCAGCCCACAGCTGCCCGATTTCACGCTGGCGTGCCAACACCCCGTGGAGCTCGCTTTGCGGCGCATGAAAGCGAATACTGTGGCGGGTAAAAACATGACCCGCGCGCGACACCAGCATCGCCCCACACGGCAGCTCCTTACGCTGGGCAAAACCCTCGGCGGCGTTCTCGGTCACATAGACATTAGCCAGCCAGTCGCCCAGGAATACCGGGGTACCGCCATCCGCCCAGGAAACATAGCGGGACAGAGGGGGAAACGCAGCATCGGACGCAGGCTCTTGCGCTCCGCCAGTCGCCTCGAATGCAGTGACCGCCGCTGGCGGTACATCCCCCAGCCACCCCTGCGCCTGCTCGATGTTTTCCAGCGCAATGCCATTCAGGCGCTCGCCCAGCACGCTTTCCAGCGCATCCTCCCAGCCCGCTGCTATGCGCAGGCTGTTCCACAACCGCGGCAAGCTTGCCAGCTGATGCTTTGCCAGCCACGCTTGCAATTTCTGGTTATGGTCGAGGCGGCTTTGCAGGTGTTTCAGGGCGTTCAGCCGGGCTTCCAGCTCGGTGGCCAGCCGCTGCTCCGCATGCAATCCGTCCCTGGACTCGCGTGCACCCTTTTCCAGTTCGGGCAACACCGCAAGCAGCCGTGCCAGCTCAGCCTGAACCGTTTCGAACTGGCCTGCCACATCGGCAAGCTCGACCTCTTTCTGTGACAGCACCGCGACATCGAAGCGCGGCAGGCTGCCGGCCTCCTCCTGCAAACGCTGCTGCCTCGACTGCAGTTGCTGCAAATTTCTTTGCGCATGAGCGCGATGGGTTTCCTCGATCTGCTTCGCCTGCTCGGCCTGGGCCAGGCTTCTTTGCAGCTCGCTGTAACACCGCTGGCAATCGCGGAAGCTTTCTTCCGCTAGCGGCAGATTGCGGCCCTCCCGCTCCATCTGTTCCTTGTTCTGCACCAAGCGCTCACCCGCCAGCGCAAATTCGCCGCGCCAGTGTTCCAGGGCTGCCAGCGCCTCGTCGCGCTGCCTTGCCAGGCGTTCGCCCTGTTCGCGCAGGGCGGTGGACTGTGCGGCCAGGCGCTGACGGCTTTCGCGCTGGTGCTGCAAGGTCTGCTCCAGTTTGGAAACCTCGGCATTGGCCGCATAAATGCCGCCCTGCGCCTCATGCAGCGCATCGCTGGCCGCGTAATGGGCTTCCCGCGACTGTTCCAGTTGGCTCTCGGCCTGGCGCAGGCGCGCATTTTCCGCTTCCAGCTCGTTGCTCAAACGCGCCACTTCGCGCTGCCAGCGCTCGCACTGTGCTGCCGCCTCGCGCTTTCTGAGCAACGCCAACAGGTTATGCGACAGCTTCAACTGGGCCTGCAAGGCCAGATACTGCTGAGCCACCTCGGCCTGCGTTTCCAGCTTGCCGATCTGCTTGTCCAGCTCCTGGCGCACGTCCTCGACGCGCAGCAGGTTCTCGCGGGTATCCTTCATGCGCAGCTCGGTTTCGCGGCGCCGTTCCTTGTATTTGGAGATTCCCGCCGCCTCTTCCAGGAAAACGCGCAGCTCCTCGGGGCGCGCCTCGATGATGCGCGAGATCATGCCCTGCTCGATGATGGCGTAGGCGCGCGCGCCCAGCCCGGTACCCAGGAAAATATCGGTGATATCGCGGCGCCGGACGTGCAGGTTGTTGATGTAGTAGGCGGACTCGCCGTTGCGGCTGAGTATCCTTTTGACAGCGATCTCGGCGTACTGCGACCATTGCCCGGCGGCCTTGCCCAGGCTGTTGTCGAAGATCAGCTCGACACTGGCACGGCTTACCGCCTTGCGCGTGGCAGAGCCGCTGAAAATCACGTCCTGCATGGATTCGCCGCGCAGCTCCCGCGCCCGCGATTCGCCCAGCACCCAGCGTACCGCGTCGATCACGTTGGACTTGCCGCAGCCATTCGGGCCGACCACGCCAACCCGCTGCCCGGGGACGGGAATCGTGGTGGGATCGACGAAGGACTTGAAGCCGGCGAGTTTGATGTGGGTAAGGCGCAATTTTTATGTCGGCAGCAGTTTTGGAAAGGGGAGGCATAAAGCCTGCGTTATAATGACAGCATTTTAACCGATTTAGTTGAGAGTGCGAAAATGGCCAGCCAACCCAGCAAAACCCTGGAAACCTTCGAGAATCCGAACCCGGAACGCGATTTCCATATCCACATGGAAATCCCGGAGTTCACCTGTTTGTGCCCGAAAACCGGCCAGCCCGACTTCGCCACGCTGTATCTCGACTACATCGCGGATCAGAAGTGCGTCGAACTGAAGAGCCTGAAGATGTATATCTGGTCGTTCCGCAACGAAGGCGCATTTCACGAAGCCGTCACCAACAGCATCCTGAACGACCTGGTAGCCGCGACTCAGCCGCGCTTCATGCGCCTGACGGCGAAATTCTACGTGCGCGGCGGCATCTTCACCAATGTCGTGGCCGAGCACCGCAAGCCGGGCTGGGAACCGCAGCCGCTGGTTGACCTGACGGTCTTCGCCCACCAATCGAATACCAGGTAATTGGTAATGAGTAATGGGTGATAAAAGCGAGGAGACTCTTGAAGTTCGGCGCCATGACCCATCCCTCATTACCCATCACCCATCACTACCTCGGTATTGATTTCGGCACCAGCGGTGCCCGCGCCATTGCCATTGACAGCGGTGGAGCCATACTCGCCGAGGCGCGATGGGTTTTTAGCGATCAAACCGCGGAAACCTGGCGCGCCGCCCTGTTCGACCTGATCGGCCAAATTCCGGCTGACATCCGGCGAGCGCTAGTCGCCATCGCCATCAACGGCACTTCAACTACCGCGCTATTGTGCGACGCAGACAACCAGCCGCTTTGCCCGCCGCTGCCTTACAACGATGCGCGGGCTCAGGCCGAGGCAAAGCAGCTTGCACAGATCGCCCCACCCGGTCATCCGGTGCTGAGCGCAAGCTCCAGCCTGGCGAAGCTGCTCTGGTTTCAGAAACAGCCCGAATTTCCCCGCGCCCGTTTTTTCCTGCACCAGGCCGACTGGCTGGCCTCACTGCTGCATGACAGACCGGGCATCAGCGATTACCACAACAGCCTCAAGCTCGGCTTCGACCCGGAAACCCTGCGCTACCCGGAATGGCTGCTGCACCTGACGGTGGCCCCACTATTGCCGCGAGTCCTGGCACCAGGAACCGCGATCGGCCCGGTCACCGCCGAAATCGCCGAGCGCTTCTCCCTTCCCCGCGGCTGCCTCGTTCGTGCCGGCACTACCGACAGCATCGCCGCCTTCATTGCCAGCGGCGCCAACCATCCCGGCCAGGCGGTGACTTCGCTCGGCTCGACCCTGGTGCTGAAACTGCTGAGCCGGAAGCGGGTGGACGCGGCGCAATACGGCATCTACAGCCACCGTATCGGCAACCTGTGGCTGGCGGGCGGTGCTTCCAACAGCGGCGGCGCGGTGCTGCGATCGTTTTTCAGCGACGCCCGGCTGGAAAAATTGAGCGCCCGCATTCATCCAGAAACAGACAGCGGCCTGGATTATTACCCCCTGCCCAAGCCGGGAGAGCGTTTCCCGCTCAACGATCCCGAACTGGAGCCACGCCTGACGCCCAGACCGCAAGACGACACCGTGTTCTTGCATGGCCTGCTGGAGGGGATAGCCCGAATCGAGGCGCAGGGTTACCGTTTGTTGCAGGAACTGGGCGCGACCCCGCTCGAATCGGTGCTGACCGCCGGAGGCGGGGCAGGCAATCCGGCCTGGACCGCGATGCGCTCCCGGTTCCTTGGCGTGCCAGTGCAGCCTTCCTCCCACGTTGAAGCCGCCTATGGCGCCGCGCTGCTGGCGGCCAGAGGAGAAAATTTACTATGCGGTGATACTAGTGATTTTCAATGCTAGCTGACCCCTCCAGCTTGCCGGAAAACAGGCTGGCGGCGACGATCATCGCGCCGCCCAGCCATTCCTGCGCCGTCATCACCTCGCCGGCGAGGAGGTAGCTCGCTACCGCCGCCACCACCAGTTCGAACAGGAAGATCACGATCGCCTGGTTGGCCGGCGCCCTCGCCAGGCCGT
>JAUYSN010000098.1 GCA_030696235.1 Sulfuricella sp.
TTTTGTGCCCACGCGGTCATGTTCCGCGTGGGCACAAAAAACGTGCCCACCCTACCAGGCTGTGTCAAAATGGCCGGCCATGATCCTATTTACACCTCAAAAACCATGCCTGAAGCCAGCCTGATCTCGGTTTTCCTCGTCGGCCTGCTCGGCGGCACCCACTGCGTCGGCATGTGCGGCGGCATCGTCGGCGCGTTGAGCCTGCAAATGCCGGCCAACGTGCCGCAGTGGCGTTTCCATCTGGCCTACAACCTGGGCCGCATCGCCAGCTACGGCGCGGCGGGAGTGCTGGTGGGCGCGGCCGGGGCGAGCAGCATGATGCTGAGCGACATGCTGCCGGTCAAACAGGCCCTGTACCTGATTGCCAACCTGCTGCTGGTTTTCCTGGGCCTGTATCTGGCCGGACTTTCCCACGCGGTGGTGCAGCTTGAGCGCCTCGGCGGCGTCATCTGGCAGCGCCTGCAACCTTACTCGAAAAAGCTGCTGCCGGTGCGTTCGGTGCCGCAGGCTTTCGCCCTGGGAGCATTGTGGGGCTGGGTGCCCTGCGGCCTGGTCTACAGCGTGCTGGTGGCCGCGATGGCCAGCGGCAGCGCCGCTTACGGCGGGATGATCATGCTCGCGTTCGGCCTGGGCACGTTGCCCAACTTGCTGGCGATGGGCTATTTCGCCCGGCAACTGAAAAGCTTCATGCAGCACAGGGGGGTGCGCCTCACCGCCGGGCTTCTGGTGGCGGGCTTCGGCGTGCTGGGCTTGTACCGGTTGGCGATGTTATGACCCGGATGTAATTTTGAAATTACGCTTTTTCGAAGCGGTATACCGCTAAATTCCCCAGCAGGTTCGGCAGCAAACTCACGTCCTCGCCATCGCACATGACATGGCGCTCGAGGATGCGCACGCCATGGTCGCGGCAGAACACCTCGAAATCGACGAAGGTGCAGAGGTGGATGTTGGGCGTGTCGTACCACTGGTAGGGCAGATCCCGCGACACCGGCATGCGCCCTTGCAGCACCTGAAAACGGTGGCGCCAGTAACCGAAGTTGGGAATGGTGACGATGCCGTGCTTGCCGACGCGCAGGATTTCCTTCACCACCAGTTCGATGTTGCGCATCGCCTGCAAGGTCTGCGACAAAATCACGAAGTCGAACGACTGCGGTTCGAATCCGGACAGCCCCGCCTCCAGGTCCATCTGGATCACGTTGACGTTTTTTTCGACACAGGCGAGGATGTTGGCATCGGCGATCTCGATACCGTAACCGTGCGCGTTGCGGGCTTCCTTGAGGTATTTCAGCAGGCTACCGTCGCCGCAGCCGAGATCGAGCACCTTGGCATTCGGCTCCACCCATCGCGCGATGGCAGCGAAATCGGCTCTTGCGATCATATCCCCAACCCTTTAGCGACGTTGTTCATGTAAGCGCGCACCAAGGCGTGGTAGTGCGGGTCGGGCATGAGGAAGGCGTCGTGGCCGTGCGCCGCGGTGATTTCCGCGTAGCTGACGCGGCGGTCGTTGTCCAGCAGCGCCTTGACGATTTCGCGCGAGCGGCCCGGCGCAAAACGCCAGTCGCTGGTAAAGGACAGCACCAGGAAATCGGCCTGGGCAGGCTGCAACGCCGCGCTCAGGCCGACGCGGTGATGATGGGTGGGATCGAAGTAGTCGAGCGCCTTGGTCATCAGCAGATAGGTATTGGCGTCGAAGCTGTCGGCGAACTTGTCGCCCTGGTAGCGCAGATAGGATTCGACCTCGAACTCCACGCCGTAGCCGAACTGGAATACGTCGTTCTTGAGGATGCGGCCGAATTTCTCGCCCATCACGTCGTCCGACAGATAGGTGATGTGGCCGAGCATGCGGGCCAGACGCAGGCCGCGCCTGGGCACCACGCCGTGGGCGTAGAAATCGCCGCCGTGGAAATCCGGGTCGGTCAGGATGGCCTGGCGCGCCACGTCGTTGAAGGCGATGTTCTGCGCGGTCAGCCCCGGCGCGGCGGCGATCACCAGAGCATGGCGCACGCGCTGCGGGTGCAGGATGGTCCAGGACAGCGCCTGCATCCCGCCCAGGCTGCCGCCCATCACCGCGGCGAAAGTTTCGATGCCGAGCCGGTCGGCCAGCCGTGCCTGGGTTTCCACCCAGTCCTCCACCGTCACGAACGGGAAGGCCTTGCCGTAAGGCTTGCCGGTTTTCGGGTTGAGGCTGGCGGGGCCGGTCGAGCCGTGACAGCCGCCCAGGTTGTTGAGGCCGATGACGAAAAAGCGCTCGGTGTCGACCGGCTTGCCGGGGCCGATCATGTTGTCCCACCAGCCCGGCCGCTTCTCCTGTTCGGAATGGAAGCCGGCGACATGGTGGTTGCCGGAAAGAGCGTGGCAAACCAGGATGGCGTTGGATTTGTCCGCATTCAGCGTGCCATAGGTTTCGTAAACCAGGTCGTAGCAGTCCAGCGTCGCGCCGCTTTTCAGGGTGATCGGCGTATCGAAGTGTGCGGTCTGCGGCGTGACGATGCCGACGGAGTTGGGTTGCGGGTGCATGGCGGAAATTATAACGTGATTTCGGGCATTTAAGCGTTCAGGCGCGCCAACAACTGGTGCAGCTTCTCCGGTTCGTGCGCCTTGAGCATTTTCTGCGCCACGCCGGTGATGTAAGGCAGGTCGGATTTGAGGATCTGTTGCTTGACCGTCAGCACGTGAGCCGGGTGCATGGAAAACTGGCGCAACCCGAACCCGAGCAGCAGGCGGGTGAGGCTGGCATCTCCCGCCATTTCGCCGCACACCGAAACCGGAATGCCGGCCTTGTCGGCGGCGGCAATGGTCATGGCGACCAACTGCAGCACTGCCGGGTGGAGAGGATCATAGAGGTGCGCCACGGTATCGTCGGTACGGTCGATCGCCAGGGTGTACTGGATCAGGTCGTTGGTGCCGATGGAAAGGAAATCGAGATGCTTGGCGAAGGCCTGCACCGCCAGCGCCGCCGCGGGAATTTCGATCATGCCGCCGACCGGGATGCGGGTGTCGAAGGGTACCCCTTCCGCCGCCAGCTCCTGCTTGGCGTGGCCGATCAGGTGCAGGGTCTGGCGCAGCTCGGAAAGGCTGCACAGCATCGGGATCAGAAGGTGAACCTTGCCGTAATGGGAGGCGCGCAGGATCGCCCGCAACTGGGTATGGAACATCTGCGGCTCGGCCAGGCACAGACGGATGGCGCGCAGACCCAGGGCGGGGTTGTCGCCGCTGCGGTCGGCGAACCTGAGCTGCTTGTCCGCGCCCAGGTCCAGGGTGCGGATGGTCACCGGCAGCCCCTTCATGTCCTGCGCCACCTTGCGGTAGGCGGCAAACTGCTCCTCCTCGTCCGGCAAATCGTCGCGGTTGAGGAACAGGAATTCGCTGCGGAACAGGCCGATGCCGGTGGCGCCGGACGCCTTTACCTGCGGAATATCCTGCGGCAATTCTATGTTGGCGTGCAGTTCCACCGCCGTGCCGTCCAGGGTGGTGGCGGCAGTGGACTTGAGGCGCTTGAGTTTCTGCTTCTCGATCTCCCACTGGCTCTGGCGCAGCTTGTATTCGGCCAGGATCTGCTTGTCCGGGTTGACGATCACCACGCCCTGCTGGCCATCCACGATCAACAGCTCGTTTTCGCGGATCAGCTGGCGCGCATGGTGCAGCGCCACGATCGAGGGGATGTTCAGGCTGCGGGCGACAATCGCGGTGTGCGAAGTCGCACCGCCGACATCAGTGATGAACGCGGCGAAGCGCTGCTGCTTGAACAGCATCATGTCGGCCGGGGAAAGATCGTGCGCCACCAGGATCCGGCTCACATCGGCGCTTACCGGTTGGCTGACCGAACCGGGATGGCCGAGCAGTTCCTTGAGCACGCGCTCCACCACCTGCACCACGTCGGCCTTGCGTTCGCGCAGGTAGTCGTCCTCGATCTGCTCGAACTGCATGAGCAGGGCGTCCATCTGCTGCTTCAGCGCCCATTCCGCGTTGATCCGCTGCTCCTTGATCAGGCCGGTCGGCGCCTTGGATAGCGTGCCGTCCGCCAAGATCAGCAGGTGCAGATCGAGAAAGGCGCCGAATTCCGCCGGGGAGCCGGCGGGGATATTCACCCGTAGCGCCTCCAGTTCGAGGCGGGTGGTTGCTATCGCCGCCTCGAAACGGGCGATCTCATCCGGAACCTGCTCCGATGACAGAGCGTAAAGGGGAACCTCCAGAACCGCATGGGAGATCAAATGGGCATAGCCGATGGCGATGCCGCCGGATACTCCGACGCCATGCATGGCAAAACTCATTGCGCTTTGCTCCCGCCGATCATTCCCATCATTCCCCCTCGCCGAAACGGTCGGCGATCAAGGCCGCCAGGGCCTGCATCGCCTCATCTTCGTCGGCACCGTCGATCTCGAGGTGGATAGTGCTGCCCTTGTTCGCGGCCAGCATCATCACGCCCATGATGCTTTTGGCGTTGACGCGCCGTTCATTGCGCGCAATCCAGATTTCGCTCTTGAACTGGCCAGCCATCTGGGTCAGCTTGGCGGAGGCACGGGCGTGCAGGCCAAGCTTGTTAACGATCTCAATGTCTTGCTGTAACATCGCAGGCTTCCTTGGTAACGTGAACCACCCCATCGTGGCCGCCGGAGAACGCCTTCTCTGCCACCGCTTCCAGCGGATCGTTGCGGTAAGTGATCGCCCGCACCAGCATCGGCAGATTGACCCCGGCTACGCACTCCACCCGGCCAGGATCGACCAGGCGGCAGGCGATATTGCTCGGCGTGGCGCCATACATGTCGGTCAGCACCAGCACCCCGCTGCCATCGTCAAGCTCCTCGATAATCTCCCGCACCTGAGGCAACAGCCGGCCGGGATCGTCCTGGACCGCCACCCCAAACTGCTGCAACCGCGGCTGGGGGCCGCCGAATACATGGCTGGCGCAGTGAATCAGGCTGTCGCCCAGAGTGCCATGCGCGATGATTAGAATGCCGATCATTGGGAGTCCTTGGTTCTCTCTCTCCTACATCTCCCCCAGCGGGCTGCCCTCATCCCAACCTTCTCCCAGAGGGAGAAGGGGCAATGGTGAAAGGCGCTTGTTCTGATCTGAGTGATGAGGTGTCGCTTTGCGACGTTCACGTTAAACACAAAACGGCCATTTTACCGCAAAGACGAGCCGCTGAATCAGGGAACTTCATGAAATACCAGCCCCTTTTCCTGAAACTCCAGACGTTTTTTCATCGACGCTGTCAGGTAGACCTCGCCGCGTTCATCGATCAACATGGCACTCTCCGCTCCCATGGCTTTCGCCGCCGCGCGCCAGCCCTTCACGCCGGCGATAAAAGCCGGCTTGGAGGCAACATCGGACAGCGTGCCGGCATGGTTCCCCCGGGGGATCAGCACGGTCACCGCCTGCACGCCCTGCGCCGGGTAACCGGTGCGCGGATCGATGATGTGACAGTAGCGCTTGCCGTCGAGCTCGAAGTAACGCTGGTAATCGCCCGAAGTGCCAATCGCTTCGCCGTCGTGAAGCTCCAGCGAGGCAATTGCCGCCGCCTTGCGCGGATGCTGCACGCCGACGCGCCAGGGTTGGCCGCCGCGGCTGCCGACCGCGATGATATTGCCGCCGATGTTGATCAGCGCGCCTTTCACCCCCTGGGCACGCAGGTATTCCGCCGCCAGATCGAGCGCATAGCCCTTGGCATAGCCGCCAAGATCGAGCTGGACGGCGGGGTTTTTACTGTAAAACTGAATCCCCTCGAACACGATGTCGGCCATGCGCGGATTGGCCTGGACCAGCACCCCGATTTCCACGGGGTCGGGCAGTTGCGGCTTGAACTCGTCGCCCTGGAACCCCCAGAGTTTAATCAGCCCGCCGATGGCGGGATTGAACAAGCCGCCCGACATGTCCGAAAGGCGAGCGGCATCCTGGATGATCGGAACCAAGCCGGGGACCACCGCCGCTTTCGACGGGCTTTGCGCGAACACCGCATTCATCCGCGACAGCGCACCCGGCTCCCAGGCATGCAGGGTACGGTGCAGATAATCGAAGTCCGCCAGCACCCTGCCCGCCAGCACCCTGGCGCGCGCCTCTTCCTCGCCGGAAATCGTCACCTCCACCATCGTGCCGAAGACGAAGCTTTGCTCGCGGTATGACGGTGGCTCCTTGGCGCAGCCGACGAGCGCGAATAGCAGGGCAAACAGGGTTAGAAAGGTGAGGGGTGAGGGGTAAGGGGTGAGAAAAACCCGGAAATTCGCCGACCTTAACGTTTCACGCCTCACGCCTCACCCCTCATGGATTTCTCCAACGCATCCACAAACATCCCCGCCACATCGAAGCCGGTCTGGCTGGCGATCTCCTGCATCCCGGTCGGGCTGGTGACGTTGATCTCGGTGAGCCAGTCGCCGATCACGTCGAGGCCGACCAGGAACAGCCCGGCTTCCTTGAGCTTCGGCCCGAGTACGGCAGCAATTTCCCTGTCCCGGTCAGAAAGCGGCTGCGCCACGCCCTTGCCGCCGACAGCCAGGTTGCCACGGGTTTCGCCTGCTTTCGGGATGCGCGCGAGCGCATAAGGTACCGGCTCGCCGTCGATCAGCAGGATGCGCTTATCGCCCAGGGAAATCTCCGGGATGTAACGCTGCGCCATCACGGTTCTGGCTCCCATCTGCGTCATGGTTTCGATGATCACGTTCAGATTGGGGTCGTTGCGCTGGATGCGGAACACCGAGCTGCCGCCCATCGCGTCCAGCGGCTTGAGAATGATGTCACCCTGTTTTTCGATGAACTCGCGAATCAGCGCCTCCTGCCTGGTGACCAGCGTGGGCGGCATGAATTCGGGGAATTTTGCGGTGGACAGCTTTTCGTTGAAATCGCGTATCGCCGCCGGGCGGTTGAAAATCCGCGCGCCCCGCTCCTCCGCCAGCTCCAGCAAATAGGTGCCGTAGATGTATTCCATGTCGAAGGGCGGGTCCTTGCGCATCAGCGTGACGTCGAAGTCGGAGAGCGCGCGCCAGGCCGGTGCTTCCAGCGTGTACCAGCGCAGCGCGTCATCCACCAGGTCAAGCTTGCGGACGAAGCCGGTCACCGCGCCATCACGCAACACCATCTCATGCTGCTCCATGACGTAGATTTCGTGGCCGCGTGCATGTGCCGCGCGCATCACGGCATAGGTCGAATCCTTGTAGGTTTTGATGGACTCCAGCGGGTCGAGGATGATCGCCAGCTTCATGGCGCCAGCCGCTCCAGCTCGATCGCCGCCGCCAGCAGCGCCAGCCGGGCCACCACGCCGTAGGCGTAGAAACGGTTGGGCTCGGCGTCGGGCGCGGCGGCATAGTCCGGCAGGGTGAGCGCAGTCTCGAACGCCAGCGGTTCGAAGCGCATTCCCGGCGCATTCAGGTTCTCGTCCTTGCCGCGACCGGTATGAACGCGGTAGAAACCGCCGACGACAAAGTGATCCATCATGTACACCACCGGCTCGGCCACCGCGTCGGCAATGTTTTCAAAGGTGTATACGCCTTCCTGGATGATGACGTCGGTAACCGCCACACCCTCCTTGCCCACCGCCATCTTGTTGCGCTGCTTGCGGTTCAGGTCCCGCACTTCGGAGGCGTCCTTCACCGTCATGATGCCCATGCCATAAGTGCCGGCATCCGCCTTGACGATGACGAAAGGCTCCTCATTCACGCCATATTCCCGGTATTTTTCGTGGATATCATTGAGCAGATCGTCGACATGGGCGGCCAGACATTCCTCGCCTCGCCGTTCCTGGAAATTGATCTCGCCGCAGGTGGCAAAAAAGGGATTGATCAGCCAGGGGTCGATATTCACCAGCCTGGCGAATTCCTCGGCGACCTGATTATAAGCGCTGAAATGACTGGATTTGCGCCTTGTGTACCATCCCGCGCCCAGGGGTGGAATCACCGGCTGATCGAGGCCTTTCAGGATATCGGGGATTCCCGCTGAAAGGTCGTTGTTGAGCAGGATCGCGCAGGGGTCGAAGCCGTCCAGCTTCAAGCGGTCGCCATCGCGCTTCAACGGCTCCAGCGTCAGGGTCGAGCCATCCGGCAAATCGAGCGTGGTGGGCGCGGTGATTTCCGGCAGCAGGCTGCCGATGCGCACCTGCAAACCGGCATGCCGCAGAATGGAGGCGAGCGCCACCACATTCTGCAGGTAAAAGGTATTGCGGGTGTGACTTTCCGGGATCAGCAGAAATCGCTGCGCCACGGGGCAAACCTTCTCCACGGCCGACATCGCCGCCTGCACGCAGAGCGGCATGAAGTCGCGGTTCAGGTTGTTGAACCCGCCGGGGAACAGGTTGGTATCCACCGGGGCGAGCTTGAAGCCGCTGTTGCGCAAGTCCACCGAGGCGTAGAACGGCGCGGCGCGATCCTGCCATTGGGTGCGGAACCAGTGCTCGATGCGCGGCTGCGCGTCCAGAATATGCTGCTCCAAAGCGAGCAGGGGGCCGGTAAGCGCTGTAGTCAAATGGGGAACCATGGCTGTCCATGAAAAGTTCGGGAGTGATGATGATTGTAGCGGATAAGGCCGGGCTCGTCAGGACTCCGGCAGGAGAACCGGCTCCGACGCGAGAAAGGGCTGCCGTGTTGCTCGCCGTTTGGTATAATGCTTGGTTTTTACAGCACTATTCAGGGCCGCTCCACATTGATCTCCACCTTCAACATCACCATGCAATTCGGGGCAAAGCCCCTGTTTGAAAACGTTTCGGTCAAATTCGGCGACGGCAACCGCTATGGCCTGATCGGCGCCAACGGCTGCGGCAAGTCGACCTTCATGAAAATTCTCGGCGGCGATCTGGAGCCCTCTGCGGGCAACGTCTCGATCGACCCCGGCGAGCGCCTCGGCAAGCTGCGCCAGGATCAGTTCGCCTACGAGGACAACGTGGTGCTCGACGTGGTGATGATGGGCAACACCGAGCTGTGGAAAGTAAAGCTGGAAAAGGACACGATCTATTCCAATCCGGAAGCGACCGAGGAAGACTACATGCGCGCCGCGGAACTGGAAATTCAGTTCGGCGAGCTGGACGGTTACACCGCCGAATCGCGCGCCGGCGAGCTGCTGATCGGTGTGGGCATTCCGGTCGAACTGCACGCCGGCCCGATGAAGGAAGTCGCGCCCGGCTTCAAGCTGCGCGTGCTGCTGGC
>JAUYSN010000100.1 GCA_030696235.1 Sulfuricella sp.
TGGCGGCCGGAAAAGGTTCGCGCATGCACTCCGCCCTTCCGAAGGTTCTGCATCCGCTAGCAGGCCGTCCATTACTCGGTCATGTCATCAACGCCGCGCGAGAACTTGGCCCCGCAAAATTGCTGGTGGTTTATGGGCATGGTGGTGAGACCGTGCCGCAGGCTTTCGCCGACAGTGATATCGTCTGGGTCAATCAGGTGCAGCAACTTGGGACCGGCCATGCATTGCAGCAGGCCGCGGCGGGGTTGGATGATGATGGGGTCACCCTGATCCTGTATGGCGACGTGCCGCTGATTTCCGTCGGTACGTTGCGTGCGCTGCTGGACGTAATGAATGGTGACTCGGTTGGCTTGCTGACGATGTCGTTGCCGGATCCAGAGGGGTACGGCCGCATCGTGCGCGATGCGCAAGGCCAGGTGAAATCCATCGTGGAGCACAAAGATGCGAACGAGGCCGAGCGCGCCATACACGAAGTGAATACGGGCATCATGGCGCTACCCAATGCGCAGATGAAAAAATGGCTTAGTGCCTTGCGCAACGACAATGCCCAGGGGGAGTACTATTTGACCGACGTTATCGCCATGGCCGTGGCCGATGGCGTGAGAGTGAATGCTTGCCACCCTGGTCACCACTGGGAGGTGATGGGAGTCAACAGCACAGCTCAGCTGGCACACCTGGAGCGTCTGCACCAGCATGAAGTTGCCACCAAGCTGATGGAGCGAGGTGTGCGGCTGATGGATCCAAAGCGCATCGACGTGCGCGGTGAATTGGTCTGCGGCCGGGATGTCAGCATCGACGTCAACTGTGTTTTTGAAGGCAGGGTGGTTTTGGGGGATAATGTCACGGTCGCAGCCAACTGCGTTCTGCGTGATGTCAGTGTCGGCGCGGGAACCCGGATTGCGCCATTCAGCCTGATTGAAGAGGCGCGAATTGGCGACAACGGACGTATCGGACCGTTTGCCCGCATCCGTCCTGGTACCGAACTGGCGGAAGCCGTGCATATTGGCAATTTCGTCGAGCTGAAGAACAGCCAGGTTGACCGCGGCAGCAAGATCAACCATCTGAGTTATGTAGGCGACACCACGGTAGGGAAGAACGTGAATATCGGCGCCGGCACCATAACCTGCAACTACGATGGCGCCAACAAGCACCGGACGGTCATCGAGGACGATGCGTTCATCGGTTCAGACACCCAGCTGGTAGCCCCAGTCACCGTAGGAAAGGGTGCGACCATCGGCGCGGGAGCGACGATCACCAGGGATGCGCCGGCGGAGCAACTCACTCTGTCGCGGGCAAAGCAGGTTACAATCCCAGGCTGGAAACGGCCTCAAAAAAAGTAATCCTTCTCCCTCACGGAGTTTTGATATGTGTGGAATCATCGGAGCTGTAGCACAGCGTAATGTCGTGCCTATCCTGCTGGAAGGCTTGAAGCGGCTGGAATATCGCGGCTACGATTCGGCTGGCTTGGCCGTGGCGGTCGATGGTGGGCTCATTCGGGTGAGGAAACCCGGGCGCGTGGCCGAGCTGGAAGCGGAAATCAACAACCAGAAAACGCATGGCCGCCTCGGCATCGCCCATACTCGCTGGGCTACTCATGGCATACCCAGCGAACGCAACGCCCACCCCCATGTCAGTGAGGAATCGCTTGCCGTGGTGCACAACGGGATTATCGAAAACCACGAAGCGCTGCGCCAGCGGTTAAGCGAAATCGGCTACCAATTCACTTCCGATACCGACACCGAAGTCATCGTCCATTTGATTCATTTCCATTTCCGCCAGGAAAAAGACCTGTTCCAGGCTACCCGCAAGGCCGTCACCGAACTCAAGGGTAGCTACGCGATTGGCGTGATCTGTGCCGATGAGCCGAATCGCATGGTGTGTGCGCGTGAGGGCAGTCCGCTGTTGATCGGTGTGGGCATCGAGGAGCACTTCATCGCTTCCGATGTTTCGGCATTACTCCCGGTTACGCAAAAAGTGGTTTACCTGGAAGAGGGCGATGTGGCTGATATCGGCCTGCTCGACTTCAGGATTGTTGACCGGAGCGGCAAGCCGGTATCCAGGCAGGTGCAAATCAGCGAACTCAGCGCGGACCGCGCGGAGCTGGGCGGTTACCGGCACTACATGCAGAAAGAAATTTTCGAGCAGCCTCGCGCCTTGGCGGAAACCCTGGAAGAGGCGCTGAGCCATGGCGACCTCAACCCGACAATATTCGGTGAGCAAGCGAGTAAAGTGCTCAGCGCGGTCGACAGTGTAACCATCATTGCCTGCGGCACCAGTTTTCACGCCGCGATGGTGGCACGCTACTGGCTTGAGAGTGTTGCGGGAATTCCGTGCAGTGCTGAAGTGGCGAGCGAATACCGCTACCGCGACAGCGTGCCCAATCCCAATGCGCTGATCGTGACCATCTCCCAGTCGGGCGAAACGGCGGACACCCTGGCGGCGCTAAAGCATGCCAAATCCCTCGGCCATGCTCATAGTCTGTCCATTTGTAATGTTCCTGAAAGCGCGCTGGTACGCGAATCGGGGCTGCGCTTTCTGACTCGTGCAGGCCCTGAAATTGGCGTTGCCGCCACCAAAGCCTTCCCCACCCAAATGACCGCATTACTTTTGCTGGCGCTGGTGCTGGGCAAGCTGCGCGGCCGTATCAGCGCCGAGCAGGAAAAGGCGCACCTCGAAGCGCTGCGCCACCTGCCTGCGATGGTCAACCAGGTGCTGCTGCTCGAGCCGCAGATCGAACTTTGGGCGGAGCGCATCGCATTCAAGCAGCACGCCCTGTTTCTTGGGCGTGGGTTGCATTACCCGATCGCCATGGAAGGCGCGCTGAAGCTGAAGGAAATCTCCTACATCCATGCCGAAGCCTATCCGGCGGGAGAACTTAAGCATGGTCCCCTGGCGCTGGTCGACAGCGACATGCCGGTGGTCGCGATCGCCCCCAACGATGCCTTGCTGGAAAAACTGAAATCCAACCTGCAGGAAGTCCGCGCTCGCGGCGGCGAGCTGTACGTGCTTGCTGACCAGGATAGCCAGATGCAAGCACAGGAAGGCATCCACCTGATCAAGCTGCCGGAGCATGCCGGACTGCTGAGTCCGATCCTGCACACGGTGCCGCTACAGTTGCTGGCCTATCATGCCGCCCTGCAAAAGGGAACGGACGTGGACAAGCCAAGAAATCTGGCAAAATCGGTCACAGTGGAATAATTCTAGAAACCGTCGGTTGGACGGGGTGGAGTGTGCGTTTTGGGGTGCAGGGCAAGGCGCAACGACGCGGAATGGTCGTTCCATATAAGGCTTTCTCGCGAGACAGGC
>JAUYSN010000102.1 GCA_030696235.1 Sulfuricella sp.
GTCGTGAGTTCGATCCTCATTCGGTCCACCAAGAACACTTCCAGAGAAGTCCAAAGAAGACCAGAACACCTCGGTAAATAAAGGGTTTCTGGTAAAAAAACCCCGCCAATAACAGGCGAGGCTCCCCAACTTACCCAATCCCCTAATCCCCACCAAATATTGCCTTCCCCACCAGCGAAAGTAGCCATAACCAAATAACCCCTGCCAGGATGAGTAACATTGGAGCTGCAAACAACCAAAATAGGAAGGTCAGCATATCGCACCCCTATTAACCTTGGCACCCGGATTCTGCAACCATCTGCCGTTGCGCTCCCAGTGTTATGCCATCGATGCCGGTTTGGACGCGCTACGGCACGCACGTTCCATAACATCGGCAGATATTGACATCTGCCGATGTTATGGAACACTATGCCCGACATGGACAACGTTGCCGAGAGGCTAATCGATCTGGCGCGATCCCAAGGGCTGATCCGCCCGTGTGATCTGGCACTGCTGGGAATCCCCCGGGTTTCCCTGACTCGTGCCGTCCGGCGTGGGCAGCTCGAACGAGTTGGCCGGGGGCTCTACGGGCTGCCCGGGCGCGATGTCTCGGCCCACGGATCGCTGGCGGAGGTGGCGCGCAGGGTGCCCAAGGGGGTCGTCTGCCTGCTGTCGGCACTCCGTTTTCATGGCCTGACCACCCAGGCCCCTTTCGAGGTATGGCTGGCCATCGAGAACAAGGCCATTGCGCCCAAGCTGGATTACCCGCCGCTGCGCATCGTGCGTTTCTCTGGTGCGGCGCTCACCGAGGGCGTCGAGGAACACATTGTGGATGGCGTGACCGTCCGCGTGACTGGCGTCGCCAAGACCGTCGCCGACTGCTTCAAGTACCGCAACAAGATCGGCCTCGATGTCGCCCTGGAGGCGTTGCGCGAGGCCTGGCACGAGAAGCGCATGACCAGTGACGATATCTGGCGCTACGCCAAGGTCTGCCGTGTAGTCAACGTGATGCGCCCTTATCTGGAGAGCCTGGTATGAGTGTTCGGAACATTGGGGCGTCCATCCGTGATCGGCTGCTCAACAAGGCCCGGGCCGAGAAGCTGGACTACAACCTGCTGCTGACCCGATACGCCTTGGAGCGCATGCTCTACCGTTTGAGCATCTCGGAACAGCGCGACCAGTTTCTGCTCAAGGGGGCGCTGCTGTTCGATCTATGGTTCGACGTGCCTCATCGGCCGACCCATGACGCCGATTTCCTCGGTTTCGGATCAGCCGAGATTCCTCATCTGGAAGAAGTTTTTCGCAACATCAGCCGCATCGAGGTCGAAGATGGCATCGTGTTCCGGCCCGATTCGGTGAAGGCGGCCGAGATTCGCGAGGAGGCCAACTACGCTGGCATCCGGATCACCCTGATGGGCCTGCTGGATAGTGCCCGCTGCCCAGTACAGGTCGATGTCGGGTTCGGCGATGCGGTCGTGCCCGGCCCGGAGGATGTGCGTTACCCAATCATTTTGACAGGCATGCCCGAACCGCAAATACGCGTCTATCCCCGTTACACCGTCGTCGCGGAAAAATTGGAGGCGCTGACATCGCTCGGCATGCTGAACAGCAGGATGAAGGATTTCTTCGACCTCTGGGTGCTGGCGAAGCACTCCGACTTCGATGGCTCGGTTTTATCACAGGCGGTCGCGGCCACCTTCGAGCGTCGGCGCACACCCATTCCCCAAGGTGACCCTATTGGCTTTAGTGACGAGTTCATCAACAATGCCCAGAAGGAAAAGCAGTGGCAGGGATTCCTGCGCAAAAATGCCCTGGACCCGATGCCGCTGGCGGTGGTGATCGTCGATCTGCGGGAATTTCTGCTGCCGGTGCTGGCGATAATCTCAACTCAAGGCAGCCTCGATATGGCCTGGCGGGCGGGAGAGGGATGGAGGCAGGTAGTGCAGCCAGTTTGATAGTACATTGGGGATCGAACCCCAGACTCAAAATCGAACCTGCTACGTGCTTGTATCTATGCCCCGCAACGACTTCAAGCTACAATTCTGGGACGAATGCACGATGATTTACTCTCATTACCGCCGTAGACGGTTTTGTGGAGGCGCCTCTGCACCACCAAAAACACCAAGGCCACACTTGGCTCTGGCTTTTTTCGCATCCCGCTAAGTGCCCATACTGATGGGGGTTGGCGCAATTCAAAATGAAAACCAACGATCTGCAATGAACTTTTCTTACAATTCGATAAGCATAGCCCCCGATCAAGGCCAGCCCAATCTGACAAAAGCGCAAAAGGCCTTCAACAACCTGATCAAACAGGTCGAAAAGAAACGCGCCCAGCTCATGGCCTGGGAGACGGCCATTCCCTCCTTCCAACAAAAATACACCCGTGAATTGACCCCTCTGGTCGAAGCCTCGGCGGATATGCAGGTCGAGATGGTGCATTGCCTCGATCAGGTCAACGACCAAAAAGGGCTGACCAAAGCCGAGCGCCGCATGATTGCCGACCTGATCATTGAACTGGCGGGTACGTTGCTGGCTGAGCGCGACGATGAAAAGTTGAAGGCCCTCTACAACAAATACCACCATGTCGATTACGACAGCCAGGAAGCGGCCGACTTGGCCAGCATGAAAGCCCTGTTCGAGGAGATGACAGGTTTCGATCTGGGTGATGACGTGGACTTGCGCTCGCCCGAGGAAGTAATGCGCCGCGCGCAAGCACAGATGCAGGAAAAGCTGGCGCAAGAGGAAGCCACTCGCCAGGCACGGGAAGAACACAAGGCCAAGCGAAAGAAGTCGGCAAAACAAATCGCCAAGGAAGAGAAACAGCAGGCCGAAGCGCAACAAATCAGACTATCCATCCGCGAGGTCTATCGCAAGCTGGCCAGCGCCCTGCACCCAGACCGTGAAACCGACCCGCAAGAGCGCGAGCGCAAAACGTCTTTGATGCAACGCGTCAATCAAGCCTATGAAAAAAACAACCTGCTGCAATTGCTGGAACTGCAACTGGAGTTGGAACACATCGACCAAAGCCACATCAACAACCTCGGCGAAGAACGATTGGCGCACTACAACAAGATTCTGAAAGAACAGCTCCGCGAACTCGAGGACGAAATTATCCATGTCGAAGGCGACTTCAGGATGCGTTTCGGTATTGGTCCTTTCGTCCAATTATCCCCCGCCACCATCATGCGCCATCTCGCTACCGACATCGTTCTCACCCAGCAGGCAATACGCGACATGAAGAAAGACCTGGCCGATCTTCAGGACATCAAGAAGGCAAAAGCCTGGCTCAAGAAAATGCACCGTGGCTCGCGGATGGACTTTCTCGACGACATGCCATTCTGACCCTTGTTGGTCCTTCTAGAAGGAATGCCAAAATGCATCAATATGACCCTGAGCGCGCACCGAATCCAGAGGAGTGGCTCGAACTCGACGAGCAGGAACGGATTTTTCTTATCGAAGAGCACCACCGCCACTCGCGAGCCAAACTTCCCAACCTCACCGCGCACGCCGTCTTTCATGCCGTCGTTGAGAACCAGATCGCTGAAGGGCTAGAGCCAGTATTGAGAGCAATGGCGCGCCTCACCAATGAAGGCCTGACTCGACATGACGCAGTCCACGCCATTGCCTCCGTTGTCGCAGAGCACATTCACGACCTTTTCAAAACAAAGGACGATGCAACAACGTCCCAGGCTCGCTATTATGCGGCTGTCGGAAGGCTCAATGCAAAAAGCTGGTATGGCGGCTAATACACCATGAATGAACAGCAATCGATTTCCCCTCGTCGTCGCCTTCAAGAGCTTCTGACTAGCCCGGAGGTGCCATCCAAGACATATGTCAGCATGCGCGCATCAGTGCTTCAATGAGCCTCGACTACGCCACCCTCGACCTGCTGCGCCAGAGCCACCCGGCTTGGCGGCTATTGCGCTCGGATCACGCGCCGCTGGTGGCGAGTTTTCTGCAGCGCGTGTTCGTCGCGCCCAATGTGAGGGTGATGGCGCAGGCGGATTTGGCCGAGGCGCTGGAAGACGAACTGTTTGCGCTGCGCGAGCGGCTGGGCACGGATGCCTTCCCCAAGTCCGCGCTGGATTACCTCAATGACTGGGCTGCCGCCGAGAAGGGCTGGCTGCGCAAGTTCTACGCCCACGGGTCGGACGAGCCGCATTTCGACCTGACCCCTTCGACCGAGAAGGCGATTACCTGGCTGGGGACGCTCACCGAGCGCAGCTTCGTGGGCACCGAGTCGCGCTTACTCACGCTGTTCGAGCTGCTCAAGCAGATGAGCAAGGGCTCCGAGACCGACCCGCAGGCACGCATTGCCGAATTGCACAAGCGGCGCGACGAGATCGACGTCGAAATCGTCCGCGTTCTGGCAGGTGACATCCCGCTGCTGGACGACACGGCACTGAAAGACCGCTTTCAGCAATTCATGGCGCTGGCGCGCGAACTGCTCACCGATTTTCGCGAGGTGGAGCACAACTTTCGCGGGCTGGATCGGCGCGTGCGGGAACGCATCGCGCTGTGGCAGGGCTCAAAAGGGGCGCTACTGGAAGAGATCATGGGCGAGCGCGACGCGATTGCCGACTCCGACCAGGGCCGGAGCTTTCGCGCCTTTTGGGATTTCCTGATGTCCAGCAGCCGGCAGGAAGAGCTGTCGGCGCTGCTGGAGCGCGTCTTGACCCTGCCCCCGGTCGCCGAGCTCAAGCCCGACGCCCGCACCCGTCGCGTGCATTACGACTGGCTGGAGGCCGGCGAGCACACCCAGCGCACGGTGGCCCAGCTCTCGCAGCAGTTGCGGCGCTTTCTGGACGACCAGGCCTGGCTGGAGAACCGCCGCATCATGGATATCCTGCACGGCATCGAGGCCAAGGCACTGGCACTGCGGGAATCATTGCCGCCGGGTGAAGTGATGACCATAGCGGACACCGCTGCCGACATCGAGTTGCCGATGGAGCGGCCGCTCCACACCCCGGCCATCAAGCCGTTGATCGCCGATATCGAACTGGAGTCGGGCGACGCCGAAGTGGATGCGGCAGCGCTGTACTCGCAGATCGTGATCGACAAGGGCGCTTTGGCCAGGCATATCCGCCACGCCTTGCAGGATCGTTCGCAAGTCACCCTGCGCGAGCTGTGCGAGATGCAGCCGCTGCAGCACGGCCTGGCAGAGCTGGTGGCGTATTTGCAACTCGCGGGCGATACCTTCAAGACGGTGGTGGATGAAGAGGTGGTCGAAGAAATCGGCTGGAAACGTATAGGGCCGGATGGCCGGGAGCAGCTGAAGCAGGCGCGTTTGCCGCGCGTGATCTTTGTGAGGTAATGATGGCAGAACAAGAACCAGACAACGCTGTGGCAACGAACGACTTATCGGCCCTGGTCATCCTTTTGCTCAAAGGCGTGATCTATCAGGAAGCCGACGCCGGCCTCTGGAATGCCTTGCTCAACCTGCAAGCCCGGGTGCGCGACTACGTGGCGGTGCTGGGCCTGGAGCTGGCGCTTGACGAGGCCGAAGGCTATGCCTTCCTGCGCTCGCGCCCGGAAAGCGAGGATGACGCAGCGCCCAAGCTTCCACGCCTGGTGGCGAGGCGTCCGCTGTCGTTTACTGTAAGCCTGCTGCTGGCGCTGCTGCGCAAAAAGCTGGCCGAGTTCGACGCGAGCGGCGGCGACACGCGGCTGGTGCTCAGCCGCGACGAGGGCGTCGAACTGGTCCGGGTGTTCCTGCCCGAAAGCAGCAACGAGGCCAGGCTGATCGACCAGATCGAAACCCATCTCAACAAGATCGTGGAACTGGGATTCCTGCGCAGGCTGAAGCCGGGCACGGGACAAGCTGCCGTGTTCGAGGTGCGGCGCATTCTCAAGGCCTTTGTGGACGCGCAGTGGCTGGCGGATTTCGACGCGCGGCTGGCGGCGTATCAGGTTCAGCTCGGTGCGACCTCGGGAGGGGCTGCCGATGAATGATGCGCAAACCCTGGGCCTGGATTTCATGGCCGACGATGCGCTCTCGGGCTTCCGCTTGCAGCGCCTGGAAGTTTTCAACTGGGGCACCTTCGATGGCCGCGTGTGGGCGCTGAATCCCGGCGGCAAGAACGCCCTGCTCACCGGCGACATCGGCTCGGGCAAATCGACGCTGGTGGATGCGGTCACCACGCTGCTGGTACCGGCGCACCGCATCGCCTACAACAAGGCCGCCGGCGCCGACAGCAAGGAGCGCTCGCTGCGATCCTACGTGCTCGGGCATTACAAGTCCGAGCGCAATGAGGTGAGCGGCACCGCCAAACCCGTAGCTTTGCGCGACCACAACAACTACTCGGTGATCCTGGGGGTTTTTCATAACGCGGGCTACGACCAGACGGTGACGCTGGCTCAGGTTTTCTGGATGAAGGATGCGCAGGGACAACCCGCACGTTTCTTTGTCTGCGCGGAACGCGCCTTGTCGATTGCGACAGACTTCGCCCACTTCGGCTCGGACATCGCTCAGCTCAGGAAAAAACTGCGGGGACTGGGCGCGGAGGTATTTGACAGCTTTCCGCCCTACGGCGCCTGGTTCCGTCGTCGCTTTGGCATCGAGAACGAACAGGCGCTGGAGCTGTTTCACCAAACGGTGTCGATGAAGTCGGTGGGCAACCTGACCGACTTCGTGCGCAACCACATGCTTGAGCCTTTTGAGGTCGCGCCACGCATCACGGCCTTGATCGGCCACTTCGACGACCTGAACCGGGCGCACGAGGCGGTGCTGAAGGCCAAGCGGCAAGTGGAGCTGCTCACGCCGCTGGTCAGCGACTGCGAGCGCCATTCGTCACTGGTCTCACAAGCCGAGGAGCTTCGCGCCTGCCGCGTGACGCTGAGACCCTACTTCGCGGGCCTTAAACTCGGGCTTTTGGAAAAACGCATCGCCAGCCTTACGGACGACTGGGGCCGGCAAGACGCCCAGGTCAAGCGTCTCGGGGAACTCCGTGGCGAGCAGCGTACCGAGGAGAGCGAACTCAAACGCAGCATTGCCGACAACGGCGGCGACCGCCTGGAGCGGCTGGCGGTCGAAATCCACAACAAGGATCAGGAACGCCAGGTGCGCGAGCGCAAGGCGCAACGTTACGCCGAACTGGTGCATGCAGTCGGAGAGCGCCCGGCCGCTGATGAGCCGGCTTTCCTGGAGCAGCGGCAGCGGTTTTCGGCGTTGACCGATGCGGCAAGTGGGGCAGAGACCCAGCTTCAGAACCAGGAAAAGGAGGTAGAGTTCGATTTCAGGCAGGGCAAGCAGGATTACGACGAGCTGTCCGCCGAGATTGCCAGCCTGAAGGCCCGACGCAGCAACATCCCCACCGAGCAGGTGGCGATGCGCACCGCATTGTGCAAAGCCCTGGCTTTGTCCGAAGGGGATATGCCCTTTGCCGGCGAACTGCTGCAGGTGCGTGACGATGAGCGCGACTGGGAAGGCGCCGCCGAACGGCTGTTGCGCAGCTTCGGCTTGTCGATTCTGGTGCCGGACGAGCATTACGCAGCGGTGGCGGATTGGGTCGACAGGACGCACCTGCGGGGGCGCATGGTCTATTTCCGGATACGCCAGAGCGCCCAGGGCGATCTGCCCAACCTGCACCGGGACTCCCTGGCGCGCAAGCTGGCCATCAAGCCCGACTCTCCCTTCTACGATTGGCTGGAACGCGAACTGGCTCAGCGTTTCGACGTGGCCTGCTGCGCAACACACGAGCAGTTCCGCCGAGAAACCCGCGCCATCACGCGGGCGGGCCAGATCAAGGCGCCCGGCGAACGTCACGAGAAAGACGACCGTCACCGGCTGGATGACCGCAGCCGCTACGTGCTGGGCTGGACCAACACGGCGAAAATCGCCGCGCTCGAAGCCCAGGCAAAACAATTGGAGACGCGGCTGGGCGAGCTGGGCAGCCGCATCGGCAAGATCCAGGCCGAACAGAACACGCTGCGGGATCGCCTCACGGCGCTGTCGAAACTCGACGAGTACGCCGATTTCCGCGAGCTCGACTGGCGGTCCCTTGCCGTGGAGGTGGCTCAGCTGACGGACGAGAAGCAGAAGCTGGAATCTGCTTCCGACGTGTTGAAGCAACTGACCGAGCGGCTGACAGCACTGCAAGCCGGTCTCACCGACACGGAGGCCAGACTTGCGGAGAAAACCCGCGAACTGGGCGCCATCCAAGCCAGGCGCGAAGCCGCCGAAGCCTTGCGCGACCAGACCATGACGCAGGTCGAGGCTCCCGAACAAGGGGGCCATTCCACCTATTTCGAGCGCCTTGACGCCATACGCGGCGAGGTTCTGGGCGAGCACTCACTCACGGTCGAATCCTGCGATAACCGCGAGCGCGACATGCGCGACTGGCTGCAGACCCGGATCGATGCCGAGGACCAGAAACTCAAACGCCTGCGCGACAAGATCATCCAGGCGATGGCGGCATACAAGGAAGAATTCAAGCTGGAGACCGCGGAGGTCGATGCCAGCATCGAGGCGGCATTCGAATACCGCCGCATGCTCGACTCTCTTCAGGCCGACGACCTGCCGCGCTTCGAAGCACGCTTCAAGGAGCTGCTCAACGAGAACACCATCCGCGAGGTGGCGAACTTCCAGTCGCAGCTGGCTCGCGAGCGGGAAACGATCAAGGAACGGATCGCGCGCATCAACGAGTCGCTCACCCAGATCGACTACAACACCGGCCGCTATATCGTGCTGGAAGCACAGCCAACACCGGATGCCGACACCCGCGACTTCCAGACCGAGCTGCGCGCCTGTACCGAAGGGGCGCTGACCGGCTCGGACGATAGCCAATATTCCGAAGCCAAGTTCCTGCAGGTAAAGCGCATCATCGAGCGCTTTCGCGGGCGAGAGGGGCAATCCGAGCAGGACCGTCGCTGGGCCGCCAAGGTCACCGATGTGCGCAACTGGTTCGTGTTTGCCGCCAGCGAGCGCTGGCGCGAGGACGACAGCGAACACGAGCACTATTCCGACTCCGGCGGCAAGTCGGGAGGCCAAAAGGAAAAGCTGGCCTACACTATCCTGGCGGCGAGCCTGGCCTATCAGTTCGGCCTCGAATGGGGGGCGGTGCGTTCCCGAACCTTCCGTTTCGTGGTGATCGACGAAGCCTTCGGGCGCGGCTCGGACGAATCCGCGCAATACGGACTGCGCTTGTTTGCCCAACTCAACCTGCAGCTCCTGATCGTCACGCCCTTGCAGAAGATCCACATCATCGAACCTTTCGTCTCCAGCGTGGGTTTTGTCCACAACGAGGAAGGCCGCGCCTCCATGCTGCGCAACCTGTCGATCGAGGAGTACCGCCTGGAAAACGAGCGCAGGCGAAGTTTCGGTGGAGGCTAACGTGAGCGTAGCGAACGTTAAGGTCGCAGTCGCGACCGGCCGGAACCAAAAGGCGAGGATGGCCGGATGAGCTGGACCAGACCGGCGGACCTGCGCGCCCAGGTGCAAAAGTTGTGGGACCGGGGGGAACTGCTGGCCAGTCTGGTCACGGGCGAGTCGCCATTCCCGAAACGCTTGGTGCTCAAGGGCCCCACGTCGGCCGAGATGGCCGACCGCTTTGACGAGGCGCGCGCCTGGATCGGCGAGATTCGGGCGATGCCTCACTGCCGGGTGGAGATGCGGGAGTTCAGGCACCGGATGTTCGGTGCCAACGCCGTGCCCCAGGAGGCATGGATCGATACCGTCGAAGACGCCCTGGCGCTCATCGGCAAGCGGCGGGATGCCGCCCGCTTCACTGCATTGACCGACGTAACACGCAAGCGCCAGCCGCACACACTGGGCTGGCTGGCCAAACGGCCACTGCGGGCGCTGGAGCTGGTCGACGAGTGGGGTCGGCTGCTGGAAATCGTCGCTTGGCTTGAGAATCACCCTCGCCCTGACGTGTACCTCAGGCAGGTAGACATCCCGGGCGTGCACAGCAAATTCATCGAAGCCCATCGCGGCGTGCTCGTCGAGTTGCTGGATATGGTCTTGTCGCCCGAGGCCATCGATCCATCGGCATCCGGCGTGAGCCAGTTCGCAAAGCGGTACGGGTTTCGTGACAAACCGGCGCGGATCCGCTTCCGCGTTCTCGACCCCGATCACGCGCTGCTGCCTGGTGGCCTCATCCAGGACATCACCCTCGATGCCGAGAGCTTTGCCCGGCTTGATTACAATGTCTCACAAGTTTTCATCACCGAGAACGAGATCAACTTCCTGGCCTTTCCGCAGGTCAAGGACAGCCTGGTCATCTTCGGTGCGGGATACGGTTTCGAGATGTTGCGCAAGGCCGAGTGGCTTGCGCGCTGCCGCATTCATTATTGGGGCGATATCGACACCCACGGCTTCGCCATCCTTGACCAGATCCGTAGCCAGTTCGAGCATGTGGCGTCGTTCCTGATGGACCGCACCACCTTGCTGGCGTTCGAATCGCAATGGGGCGAGGAAGAGAAACAGACGCTGCGCGACCTGCCCAAGCTGAACCCTGAGGAAATGGCGCTATACGATGATTTGCGGGACAACCGAATACGCAGGAACCTGCGTCTTGAGCAGGAAAGGATCGGCTTCGGCTGGGTGGAGTCCGCCTTATCGGCGCTCACGGTGATTCAGGTTGAGGTAATGCCCGTCCAGAAGTCATGATCCTTGCGGAGAAATTCATCGTAAGGGATGTAATGGGAACCGTCGCAAGAGAAGGTCAGGCCGACGAGGCCGTTAAAAATGTTCAGCGTGCCGGAGCGCAGGTAGAACATCTCGTCCATGAGTCGTAGCGTGCGAAAGGCATCCAGCACGCCGCGGACTTGCTCCTGAGGCACCAGCGCCCCAGTCGGATAAGGGGTGCGGGGGTAGGCAAGACAGATGTCCGGATCGATCAGGGCCTCGATATCCAGCAGGCGGTAACGGTAGGGATCCTCCATCACCCAGACGACGGCGCGGCTGCTGGAGAAGTGCAGAATCACGTGAAATACCCCGTGATAGAGCATGAGTTCGGCCACCACGCCCAGCACCGTGTCGACATGCTGGTCCATCTCGCTTTCCGATCGGGTCTGATGAAACACCGTGCCGCGGATGGAGGGGTCGCCCTTGATCTGGCGCCAGTATCTCGGCTCTTCGTAGAGTTCGCGCGTCAGCGGCAGGTCGCGCAGGCCGAAATAGGCGCCGATAAATCCCAATGCTTCGCCTGCAGCGTTGCGCACAATCTGGGTGGCAGTAAGGGATGGGCGCCGCTCGCGCAGGCTGATGTAGGCGTCCGAAAGGAAAAAATCGGTGCTGGTCGTGATTTCGCGCAGGTAGGGCCGCTTGGCCCGGTCCCGGCCAAAGCCCTCCAGCAGCCCTTCGTGGCTCACGTTATCGCTGATCTGGATCGCGTTGGCGTCGAGCGCATAGAGATGCTTGCAGTAAGGCAACTCTTTCAGCGCCTCTCCCAGCAACGCATCCAATTTTTCCCGGTCGCCCCATACCGGAACGCATTCTGCCGCCAGTCGTCGCAAGGGCTCCTGCAACAGGACAACCAGCGATTCACGCTGGTGGGCGATGCTTTCTTGCAATGTTTCCTTCGGGGGCTTCATGTCCAGGCCATCAACAGTTCGGTTTCTTCGAGTCATTCGGTTGCTGCGCGCATTTAACGGTATTCTATGTGATTCTGCTAGACTTGATCAGGGAAATATTCATTAACGCTCACTGCCACCACAGGGCACATTACCGATGGAGCCAGTCATGACCACCACCCAAAAAATTCGCAGCATGGCACTGTTCTGCGATTTCGAGAATATCGCTTTGGGCGTGCGCGATGCCAAGTACGAAAAGTTCGATATCAGCAAGGTTCTGGAACGCCTGCTGCTCAAGGGCAGCATCGTGGTAAAAAAAGCCTATTGCGACTGGGACCGGTACAAGGAATTCAAGGCCCCCATGCACGAGGCCTCGTTCGAGCTGATCGAGATTCCCCATGTGCGCCAGTCGGGAAAAAACTCGGCCGACATCCGCATGGTGGTCGACGCTCTCGACCTGTGCTACACCAAATCCCACGTGGACACCTTCGTCATCATCAGCGGCGATTCTGATTTTTCGCCCCTGGTGAGCAAACTGCGCGAGAACAACAAGACCGTGATCGGGGTCGGGGTCAAGAACTCCACCTCCGATCTGCTGATCGCCAACTGCGACGAGTTCATCTACTACGATGATCTGGCACGCGAGAACGCCGAGAAGGCGGAGAAAGCCAAGAAGCGTACCATCAAGAAAAAGCCTGCCGCCAAAGGTGCCGCGGAAGCGGCTCCTAAAACCGCACCCCCGGAAGAGGGCAGCAAGTCACAGGAAGCCCTGGACTTGATGATGGAGACGGTAGAGGCCCTGTTTGCGGAGCGCGGCGAAGAGGAAAAAATCTGGGGTTCGATGGTCAAGCAGGCGCTGAAGCGGCGCAAGCCGGGCTTCAATGAGAGCTACTACGGCTTTCGCTCGTTCAGCAAGCTGCTTGAGGAAGCTGCCGCGCGCAAACTGCTGGACGTGGAGCACGACGAGAAGTCGGGCGGGGTCATCATCAAGAATTTCAACCCGGAATATTAGGCCGAATTAAAAGCTAAGGCGCATCACAGCTCGATCTGCGTTCCCAGCTCCACCACCCGGTTGGTCGGAATCTTGAAGTAGTTGGAGACGCTGCCGGCGTTGCGCGCCATGCTGATGAACAACTTTTCCCGCCACAGCGCCATGCCCGGCGCTATCGTCGCGATCAGGGTTTCCCGGCTGATGAAAAAAGAGGTTTCCATCATCTGGAATTCCAATCCGCATTCCTTGCATTGCGTCAGTGTTTTAGGGATGTCTGGCTCGTCCTTGAAACCGTAACGCACGATCACCCGATAAAAATCGTTGCCCAGCGACTGCACCTCGGCATGATCAATTTCCGGCACATGGGGCACGTCTTCGGTAATGACCGTCAGCAGCATCACCCGCTCGTGCAACACTTTATTATGGATCAGGTTATGCAGCATGGCGTGGGGCACGCCGCCAACATTGGCGGTAAGAAAAACCGCCGTGCCGGGCACGCGGATGGGTGGGTGGGCGGCAATTCCGGCAAGAAAAGGTTCCAGCGCGATCGCGCCGGTCTGCAGCCGTTCGAACAGCAGCGCCCGTCCCCGCTTCCAGGTAGAGAGCAGGGTGAATACCGCAATCGCGACAACCAGGGGGAACCAGCCCCCCTGCGGAATCTTCATGGCATTGGCGCTGAAAAATGACAAGTCGATGATCAGGAAAAAGGCGGCTACCACCCCACACGTCGCCCAGCCCCAGCCCCATAGCGCACGCGCCACCACCACCGCCAGGATGGTATCGATAGCCATGGTGCCGGTGACCGCAATACCATAAGCGGCAGCGAGGTTGCTGGAGGAACGGAAGCCCAGCACCAGCGCGATGATCGCCACGAGCAGAGCCCAATTGATCGCCGGCAGATAGACCTGGCCGATTTCCCGCTCCGAAGTATGCTGCACCTCCAGTCGCGGACAGTAACCCAGCTGCATCGCCTGACGGGTGACGGAGAAGGCGCCCGAAATCACGGCCTGCGAAGCGATCACCGTGGCCAGGGTGGCCAGGGCCACCATCGGGTAGAGCGCCCACGGCGGCGCGAGCAGATAAAACGGGTTCTCCACCGCGGCGGGATTGTGGATCATCAGCGCGCCCTGGCCGAAGTAGTTGAGCAGCAGCGCTGGCAGCACGAAAAAGAACCATGCCGTCTTGATCGGCATGCGGCCAAAATGGCCCATGTCGGCATAGAGCGCCTCGCCCCCGGTTACCGCCAGCACCACCGCGCCCAGGGCCAGAAAACCATACCACCTGTTCTCCACAAAGAACTGGAAACCGTAGAGCGGGTTTACCGCCTGCAATACCGCCGGTTCATCGAGGATGTTGACGATGCCGAGCAACGCCAGGGTGGCAAACCAGACGACCATCACCGGCCCGAACAGTGCGCCCACGCTGGCGGTACCCTTGCGCTGGAAAAGGAACAGACCCACCAGCACGATCAGGGTGATCGGGATAACGTAGAACTCAAGCGCGGGGGCGGCGATCTTCAGCCCCTCCACGGCGGACAGCACCGAGATCGCCGGGGTAATCAGACTATCGCCATAGAACAGCGCGGCGCCGAAAATCCCCATCGACATCAACAACCAACGGCTGCGCGTGTCGCCGGGCGAGCTTTTAAGCGTCAGCGCCAACAGCGCCATAATGCCGCCCTCGCCATTGTTGTTGGCGCGCATGATGAAAATCACGTACTTGAGCGAAACCACGATCAGCAGCGCCCAGAGCACCAGCGATAGAGCCCCGAGCACATTGTCATGGCTGGGTGCAATGCCGTGGGCGCCGTGAAACACTTCCTTCAAGGTGTAAAGCGGGCTGGTGCCGATGTCCCCGAACACCACGCCGATAGCGGCAAGCATCAGTCCGGAGGACTTGCTCTTGTCGCTTGCGCCCGTTAAGGGTTGTGCGCCGGAATTTTTTTCGGTTGTACTCGTCACTTGCTATTCCTTACCTATGGATATGCCAAGTTGCTTCAGTTTGCGGTAGAGATGGGTACGCTCCAGCCCAACGCTTTCCGCCAGGCGGCTCATGTTGCCGCCGACCTTCTTGAGCTGATGCTCGAAATAAATCCGCTCGAACTCGTCGCGCGCCTCGCGTAACGGCTGATCGAGGGGCAGCGCGTACTGGGCCGTAGATGGCGGAGCGGGGGGGGTGAATTGTCCCAGCACCCGGCTGACGTCCTCGGCAGTAATCTCTTTGGACAGGGCGGTCAGCGTCAGCGTTTTCACTGCGTTGTCGAGCTGCGGCAAATTGCCGGGCCAGCTTTCATCGCGCAGAAGATTCAGCGCCGCTGCGCTGAAATGGCGTGGGGGCGATTGCCCGGTTTCGATCAGCCGCGCCAGCGCCTGCCTGGCGAGATCGGGAATATCCTCGCTGTGTTCGCGCAGGCTGGGCACCGCCAGCGCCAGACCATTGATAGCCTGAAACAGCCGGGCGTCGAACGCCCCCTCCTCGACCAGCTGGGGCAGGGGCATGGACGTGGCGCACACCAGGCGCACACCATACTTTTCCAGCTTGTTCAGGATCAGCCCAAGACCCTTCTGTTCCAGCTTGCCCAAATTTCCGATCTCATCCAGGTAGAGCAGGCCATCGCGCGCCTGCTCCAGCAGGCTCATCGGGTCGTCCGCCAGAACGGCCAGGGTTTCCGGCGCAACCCAGGGGGTGTTCGATCGATGCAGGTAGCGCGCGCACAATTCCATGCCGGAGCCCGGTTCCCCGGTCAACAGCAGGGGAGATATCTGATTGGCCACCTGCGCCAGGCGCATTTTCAATTCACTGACGGCGGCACCCGTTCCTAGGCCGGCCAGCGCCTCTCCGTTGCACGGCAGCGGCTCGCCTTTCCTGAGCGCGCGCTCCACGGTGCTCAGCAGTTTTTGCAGGGCAATGGGCTTTTCCAGGAAATCCGCGGCACCGATGCGCGTCGCCTCCACCGCGGTATCAATGGTGCCGTGGCCGGACATCATGATCACCGGCATGGTCAGCAGTCCGTTGCTTTCCCACTCCTTGAGCAGCGTGATGCCGTCGGTGTCCGGCATCCAGATGTCGAGCAGCACCAGGTCAGGACGTTTCTGGCTTCGATAACTGCGCGCCGCGCCGGCATTATCCGCCAGCGCGACAATGTAGCCCTCGTCATGCAGGATTTCCCTCAGCAGCTCGCGGATGCCGACCTCATCGTCCACCACCAGGATTTCATTGGCTGCCATTTAAGCCGTTTCCCCGCAGGGTAAATAAATGCAGACGCTCGCCCCGTGGGGCTGACTATTTTCGATTTTCATCCTGCCGTGATGCTCCTCGATGATTTTTTTGACAACAGCCAGGCCCAGTCCGGTGCCTTTCGGCTTGGTCGTGACATAAGGCTCGAACAATCGCGCCATGAGCGCTTCGGGAAAACCGCAACCGTTATCCCGGACGGTCAGCCTGACCCAGTTTCCTTCCGCGGCGGTTTCCACCGTGATTTGGGGCTCCTCCGTTTCGGCCAGGGCATCCTGGGCATTTTGCAGCAAATTATGCAGCACCTGGCGCAGCAGGGTCGGATCCCCGGTCACCAGCGGCAACGCCGGCGCAAGCCGGGTCGAGATGTGCGCGCCGGAGTGCTCGTACAGTGCCAGGATTTCGTACACCAGCTGATTGAGGTCCACCGCCTCCAGATTCAGGCTGGGGGCGCGGGCATATTCGCCAAAAGCGTTCACCATGCTCTTCAACGCCGTCACCTGATTGACGATGGTTTGCGTCGCCCGCTTCAGCACCTCTGCATCCGGCGCGCTTAATTTTCCCGCAAGCTTGTGCTCGAGCCGCTCGGCCGAGAGCTGGATCGGTGTGAGCGGATTCTTGATTTCGTGCGCCAGGCGACGCGCCACCTCGCCCCATGCAGCATCACGCTGAGCCTGGAGCAAATGGGTGATATCATCGAATACCACGATGAAGTCGTTGCCCACCGCCGCCGGCAAGCGCGTGCCGCGCACCAGCAAGACCTGATTGCCGTTCCTGCCGGCATATTCCATCTGAGTTTGCCATTCTTTTCCTTCATTGTGGCGAAATTGCGCTTCAACCGCCACAGCGAGCGCCTTCAGCGCTTCGTCATTAAGCGCCCACTTGTAGAACCGGCGTTTGCTCAGAACGGATGCATCCACCCCCAGAATTTCCGCGGCGGCAGGGTTCATGGTCTTGAGGCTGAGATTTTCGTCAAACGCCAGCACCCCGCTCGACAAGTGAGCCAGGATGCTTTCCAGGTAAGCTTTCGCTGTCTCCAGCTGACGCTGGTTGAGCTCGACCACCGCGCGCGCCTCTGCCAACTGCCGGGTCATGTCGTTGAACGACTGCATCAGGGAACCCAGCTCGTCCCGGCTATGCACCGCCGGCATGATGCTGAAATCCCCCGAGGCGACGGCCTGAGTCCCCTTCGCCAGCAGACCAAGTGGAGCGGAAAGGCGCGCGCTCAACAGGAAAGCCAGCGCGATCGAGGAAAGCAATGCAAGCAGCAGAGCCAGCGTCAAGGTCAGGCCGTAGACCCGCTTCATTCCCAGCCGAGATACGGAAAGCTCCTGGTAATCGCGGTACACCGCCTGCACTGTCTCCGCATCCTTGGCCAGCCGCTCCGGAACTGGCTGGAACAGCTGCAATACCCGAATATTTTCCTTCAGGCCCAGCACATTGACCGGAACAACCACTCGCAAATACAGGCCTTTTCCAGGAATCGACTCGATCGCGGCATAGGGTTGCTGCTGGCGCACCTGGCGCAACAACGAAGGCGCAGGGCGATCAGGTTGCAGGCCGGCGCGCTCGCTGCCGGAAAAAGCGATGAGTGAGCCGCGTGAACTGAATAGCGCAGCCTCCTGCACGCCCGCCTGCTCGCGCAAGTTGTTAAGCAGCGTCAAAGGCTCGTCGACCGGCTGATCCACCAGAGCCAGCGCCATGTATTCCCCTTTTTTATTGAGGTCGCGCACCAGGTTGTCGAGCGCGCTGCGGCCCAGGCTCAGCCCCCCTTCCAGGGCGTTGTCCACGCGCACGTCGAACCAGGTCTCGATACTCTTGCTCAAAAACTGTACCGAAACCCCGTACACCAGTACGCCGGGAAGCACCGCCATCAAGGCAAACATCAGGAGCAGCCTTAACGTCAGCTTCGCACCGAAAACGCGCGCCTTGAGCTTGCGCCGCAGATTCCACAGCTGGTAGAGAACCAGAGCCAGCAGGCACGCCGCCAGCGCGCCGTTAAGGCCCAGCAGCAGGGTGTAATATTGCGAAAATGCCGCGGCGTCGCCGCTGGCGTTGGACAGCAAGTACAGCGCCACCGCGCCGAGGCCCACGCACAGGTAAAGGACGTATTTCATTGCTTCCGCCCCACGCCCGTCAACATCAGGGATTTACGTTCCAGCGGTGCCATTCCGAATCCAGGTTCCAGTCTTTTGACGCCAGCGCATTCACCTGCAAGGGTTTGGGTAGCTGCGCCAGATCCAGCCTCATGCGCAGGCCGGCTTGATAGACATCCCGTTTTTTCACCAGCGGCGACTTATCCGGCAGCGGCGTTTTGCCGTCAGCCGAAGGCTTGCCGACCACCAGCGCCTTGTCCACCACCAGAGGCTGGCTGGCTGCCAGCGGTTTCTCTGTCAGCAGCGCTTTTTCAGCGACATGCCATTTTTGCAGGCGTCCAAGTTCGTGCAGGGCCTCGTTCAGGGAGGAAAAGTTCTGGTATTTGGCGTTGTTGGTAAGCTGATATTGGCGCGTCAGCGCATGGTAGCTCAAGCGGATATGCTGCTGCGCCGTGACGATGACTTCATCCAGCCAGTACCAGCGCGGCTTCTTGATCTCAAATTCGACGACAAAATTGAGCGGAACCCCCTTGTTCAAAGTCTCTTCAATCGCCGGACGGAGGCCGATTTCCAGGTCGGCATTCAGCGCCAGGATTTCGTCCACCACCTCCAGCTCGGCGGATTTGACCTCGATGCCCTCCGCCTTGGCGACCAAAGATGTCGCCAGGAACAGGGCCAGAAGAAAAACCCTGGCTGCGGTAAAAAGCCTAGGCTTTGAGCAATAGCGCATAATAAAAACCATCATGCTGGAGGTTGGGCGTTAACTGCCCGTCCTTCGCGGTCGGCAGGGAAAGTGGCAAACATTGGGCATCCTTGTGCCGCTCCAGAAATTGGGCGATTTGTTGTTGGTTTTCCTCGGCAAACACCGAGCAGGTGGCATACAACAATTTACCACCACTGCCTAGGACACGCCACAGGGCATCGAGGATTTCCGCCTGCTGAGCGGCAAATGCCGCAATGTCCGCTTCGCGCCGCAGCCACTTGATGTCCGGGTGACGCCGCACCACCCCCGACGCGCTACACGGCACATCCGCCAGAATACGCTGAAACGGTTTGCCGTCCCACCACTCCTCCGGCCGGGCTGCATTCCCCGCCAAACAATGCGCTTCGAGCTTGAGCCGCTGCAAGGTCTGTTGAATTTTTTTCAGCCGCTCCGGGTCCGAATCCAGGGCGGTCAATGCTATCCTGGCCCGTTCCAGCAGGTGCGCCGCCTTTCCTCCCGGCGCAGCGCAAGCGTCCAGCACCCGCATCCCGTCGGCGACGTCGAGCAGCCGGGCCGCGAACTGCGCCCCGGCATCCTGCACTGACGCCATCCCCTCGCCAAAACCCGGTAACTTGTCGACGGAAACCGGCTGGTCCAGCAATATCGCATTTTCTCCGACTTGCTGCCCTTCGATACCCTGCTGATGCAGCAAGTCGAGATAGGCTTCGGTCGATATCGCCCGGCCATTCACCCGCAGCGTCATCGGCGGGTGCTGGTTGTTGGTTTCCAGCAGTGTTGCCCAGTCGTCCGGATACTGCCGGCGCAACTTGTCTATCCACCATTGCGGGTGGGAGTAGCGCCCCTCCTCGCTGGCCGCAGCCTGTTCCAGCAAGCTGATGCGCTGGCGCAGGAAATTGCGCAACACGGCGTTGACCAGCCCCTTGGCCCAGGGTTTTTTCAGGGCCTCGGCCGCCCTGACAGCATGATCCACCACGGCGTGCTCCGCCGACCGGCTGTATTGCAGCTGATAAAGCGCCACCAGCAGGAGGGCGCGCACCGCCGCATCCTGCACCGGCTTTTGCAACAGAAGGTCGAGAATGGCGTGCAACTGGCCGTAGAAGCGCAGCGTGCCGTAGCTCATATCCTGGGCGGCGGCTCGCTGCTGCGGGGAGAGCGCAGAATGGCGGGACAGCAGGCCTTGCAAAGCCTGGTTAAGATTTCGCCCAGCCAAGACCTGGGAAACCGCCGTGCTGGCGAGGCGTTGTGATTCGATCAAAATAGTTTTCTAAAAACGGCGATTAACCACGAATGGCACGAATGTTCAC